>NZ_CP030832.1 GCF_003597675.1 Neorhizobium sp. NCHU2750
ATGAACGCTAATTCGAATCCTTCGGTCAAAATGCCGGTGCATTTTGAAGATCAGATCCTTGAACAGGGTGATCTGATATCGAAGAAGCTTCACCTTTTGAGCGTCCAGGCCTTTCCGCCAAATGCGCGCAAGAACTTGCGTGCCTTCACGCTAGCCGAGGTCGCAACGTACCTCAATGTGTCTCAAAGTACCCTCAAAAAACTACATCTGGATGGAAAGGGCCCGTCGCCGCAAACATCCTCGTCGGGTCGACGATCCTATACGGCAGAACAGATGCTCGAGCTTCGCCAGTATCTCGATCAAAACGGTCGATCGGAGAGCCGAATGTATGTGCCCCATCGTCGACCGGGAGAGAAACTGCAGGTCATAGCCGTTGTCAACTTCAAAGGCGGTTCGGGAAAAACGACAAGTGCTGCTCATTTGGCACAATATCTCGCTCTGACAGGGCTTCGGGTCCTTGCCGTTGACCTGGACCCGCAGGCATCCTTGTCATCTCTTTACGGCTTCCAGCCGGAACTCGATCAGGTTTCGTCGATTTACGATGCCATCCGTTATGACGATGCGAAAAAGCCACTTTCCGAAATCATTCGCCCAACCAACTTTCCCGGTCTCGATATCGTACCTGCTAATCTTGAATTGCAGGAATACGAGTACGATACGCCACTCGCCATGTCGAACCGCTCGTCGAACGAAGGAAAAACCTTTTTCACCCGCATTTCGCGTGCGTTGCAGGAGGTTGAGGATCGATACGACGTGGTCGTCGTAGACTGCCCACCCCAGCTTGGCTACCTGACCATCACTGCCTTGACCGCAGCCACAAGCGTCCTCATCACCATACATCCGCAGATGCTGGATGTGATGTCTATGGGGCAGTTTCTTCTGATGCTTGGCGGAATTTTGAAGCCCATCCGCGCCGCTGGCGCCGAAGTGAACCTCGAATGGTACCGCTATCTGATCACGCGATATGAGCCCACAGACGTTCCACAGTCCCAGATGGTGGGCTTTATGACGACCATGTTCAACGAATTCATGCTCAAGAACCAGATGCTCAAATCGACGGCGATCTCCGACGCCGGCATCACGAAACAGTCGCTTTACGAGGTCGATAAATCATCGATCAACCGTGGCACATATGAACGCGCGATCGAGTCGATGAATTCGGTCAACGGCGAAATCGCCGCACTCATCCATGCTTCATGGGGGAGATGAGATGTCAGCTGACAAAAACGGGAAATTTATCTTCTGTTTCAATCTTCTAAGCGATCATTGGAGCGCATAAATGGCCCGCAAAAATTTTCTCGCTGGTCTGAATGACATTCCTGATACCCAGGAGGGTTCATCGCCAAACTATCCAATGCGCGGCGCGTCGAAGACAATGATCCGCTCGCTCGATGAGATTGCCAAGCAGGCAGACAAGTTTCTTGAAGGCGAAGTGATCGTTGAGCTCGAGCCTGAACTGATTGATGGATCTTTCATCAGCGACAGGCTCGAAGACAACGACGCCGAATTTCTCGCCTTGGTGGATGCGATCAAGACCAACGGACAGAATACCCCGATCCTCGTGCGACCACACCCAAGTGAGGATGGTCGCTATCAGGTTGTATTTGGCCACAGACGGTGGCGGGCGGCGAAATCACTCGGTCTGAAAGTTCGCGCTGTCGTAAAGCCAATGGATGACCAGACGCACGTCATCGCCCAGGGGCAGGAAAATTCTGCGCGAGCGAATCTTTCGTTTATCGAACGTGCTGTGTTTGCGAAGGGCTTGGAAGAGAGAGGCTATGGACGCGAAGTCGTCTCGATGGCCCTTTCAGCGAATGCCTCGACACTGTCCAAAATGATGTCTGTGACGGAGCGGATCCCGGCACAACTTATCAGGTTGATCGGCCCCTCCCCTACTGTTGGGCGCGAGCGTTGGATCGAACTGTCTTTGCTCGTGGGGAAAACGTCCAATTCTGACAAGGTCGATGAAGTAACCCAGAAGGCGGCGTTCGCAGATCTGACGTCAGACGAGAGGTTCTCAATGCTCTATGACGCATTGAACAAATCGTCTCGCCCGGTGAGAAAAGTGGACCCGCCTGCGCACAAGCAGACATGGCAGCCTGCAGACAAGGCGGTATCCGCTGAAATAACCAATTCCGGTAAGACGTTTTCGCTTTCGATGAAGGCGAAGAATGCCAGTCGGTTCGGAGATTACCTTTCCTCCAGGTTGAATGGCCTCTATGCCGAGTTCCTGAAGGATATCAAGAAACACGGAGAATAAACCGCAAAAGAAAAAGGCCCCCAAACGACCTAAATCGTGGAAGCCTCTCTCGTATTCCTAGCAGAGCGAGAATCGCATTTCCTCGAATCGTAGTCAAGAGTCTTAGGCATCGTTTTGGTGAGCGTATTTCTGTTGCCTAATTGAAGGCGAAGGAAGATGCAGTCGGGATATGTAACGACGCCGTTCGGGCGGCGACCCATGACGCTTGCGTTGGTGCAGCGTCAGGTCGCCACCGATCAGGTTATCAACAATTCTCCTATCGACAAATGGCGGGTGTTTCGCGACATCGGAGATGCTCGCGAACGTCTCGGTCTACAGGACAGGGCGCTTGCCGTGTTGAACGCATTGTTGTCGTTCTACCCGGCCGCAGAGCTGTCTGAAGAAAACAATCTTGTTGTATTCCCGTCCAACATGCAGCTCTCGGCGCGCGCCAATGGCATCTCTGGGACAACGCTGCGAAAGTGCTTGTCGACCTTGGTCGATGCTGGGGTCATCATTCGTAAGGATAGTCCTAATGGGAAGCGGTATGCCCGAAAGGGTACCGGTGGGGCAATCGAGGACGCCTACGGGTTCAATTTGGTGCCACTGCTGGTGCGCGCAGCCGAATTTGCTTCGCTTGCACAAGAGGTCGTAGCAGAGCGCAGACGCTTCAGGATGATGAAAGATCGCCTGTCCGTCGTTCGACGCGATGTACGGAAGCTGATTACAACCGGGCTGGAAGAAGGGGCTCCGGGGAACTGGAAAGCCGTGGAGGATTGTTATGTGAGCATAATAGCGAGGATTCCACGTCGCCCTACCCTCGCAGACGTCCTTGAGCGCCTGGACGAAATGACTCTCTTGCACGAAGAGGTCGTCAGCATGCTGGAAAATATCGATAATTCCAGAAAATCAGATGGCAATGCCACCGTATTTGGGTGCCACATACAGAATTCAAAATCCGAATCTAACACTGAACTTGAACCTGCTTCAGAAAAACAGCAGGGCGAAAGAACCGAGCCAACCAAAAGAACGGATCTCAGGCCGCGACAACAATCATTCCCGTTGGCGCTTGTGCTGAAAGGCTGCCCAGAGGTCGGTACATTCGGGCCTGACGGTAAAATCGAAAGTTGGCGCGATCTGATGAGAGCCGCGGTTACCGTTAGGTCTATGCTTGGCATCAGCCCCTCTGCCTATCAGGAGGCCTGCGAAATCTTGGGTGATGCCCAGGCTGCGATTACCGTGGCATGCATTTATGAGCGGTCGAACCATATTAATTCTGCTGGGGGATATCTGCGCGGACTAACGGCAAAAGCGAGGACCGGGAACTTTTCGATTGCGCCAATGCTTCTCGCTCTTGTCAGATCGAACGCTGTCAGCGTGGCAAACGCAGGATAATGAGGGAAAATAGACATAAACTATTGAATACATTGTATAAATGTCCGTTTTTGTCAGCTGACAAAAACGGTAAGGTGATCACTGGAATCGATTGTGGCTTGAGCCATCTCAATGATCAGCCCGACGCGATGGAATGCACTTGGCCTCACCAAACCAGCGTTCACTATCCCTGCACTCGACCAAGTAATCGGAGATTGACTCTTGCCAAACGGCTTTCTGCCCTGATTCAGTTTTGGGTAGTTGAGTGTCACTCGTCTCCACCGTTGCCTTCGGCAGATATGGATAGATGGTCAGGCACGGTCGCAGCGGCCGGCGCTCCATCGGGCACAAACCATGCTGGGCTGGCTGGTGCACGGGAGCGGGATAGAGCCGCATACCCCAGCCTTCGACATATCCGAACGGGGTGACGATACGTTCGAGCGTGACGAGTCTACCCGCGAGAACAAGCACGATCTCTATATCTCCCCTGGCGGCAAGGAGTACCCTCGCGGCAAATCACCGACAAGAGTGAGGGTCTTTTCGTCGGTGAAGATGGCACGGTAGGCTATCGGGCGAGCCAACTCGACTGCGATGCCTGCGCCCTGAAACCAACATGCTGCCCGAACGCTCCGGCGCGCAAGATACCACGCTCCATCCATAAGGGGGCTCGCGAGCAAAGCCAATCCCGCCACCAATGCCAAAACCGGCGTGACGGGAAAGACATCTCGACACGCCGCGAAAAGGAAGCCTCCGCCAAGAACACCACGAGCCATTTTAAAAGGTATTCGCCAATTGCGGTCATTGATGTGTCCCCTGCTAACGCTACTTTCCCATCAAACCAACTTGGCTTCTAAGGGGCACCCGTGAACGTCAATGCTATCGATCATTTGGTGATGAACGTTGTTGATGTAGAGCGCTCATGTCGCTGGTATGAGCAAGTCCTTGGGATGCGAAGACTTGACTACGGCGAGTCGCCTGACCGCCCTCGTACAGCGCTGACGTTTGGTAGCCAGCGGATCAATCTCCGTCCTGTAAGACTAGCGTCGGAGGAATGGATGACGGCGGAAAATGCCGCCATTGGCAGCGGCGACCTCTGCTTCCTTACTACTCTCTCTGTCTATCAGGTCGTGATGCATTTGAAAGCCTGTGGTGAAGAAATCATCGAAGGCCCCGTCAGACGCGAAGGCGCTACCGGCTCTATGATTTCCGTCTATTGTCGTGACCCCGACGGAAGCCTTATCGAAATTTCCTCCTACGTCTCAACGTGATTCATTCGGAGGCCCTGTTATCACCCCTCGGCACTTCTGAAGCTTTCCATCTACGGCTACCTGAACCGCATCCCCTCAAGTCGAAAGGCTGGAACGTGAAGCCGGGCGTAATGTAGAAGTGACGTGGTTGGCCGGGCGGCTGGTCCCTGATCACAAGACAATAGCCGACTTCCGGACGGACAACGGCCCGGCAATTCGTAAGGCCTGCGCCAGATCGGTGTGTTGAGCGGCACCAATGTCGCGATCGATGGAAGCAAGTTCAAAGCCGTCAAAAATCGGGATCGCAATTTCGCCTCCGGCAAGATCGAATTGCGGATCAGCCACCTCGAATCAAGCGCGTCCCGATATTTGGAGCAGTTGGGCAGAGCTGACGCCTTGGAGCAATCCGCTGCAACGCTGCGCAAAGTCACCTGGCTGCAGGAGAAGCTCCCTCGTGTTCGCCAGGAAGTCCAACGCCTGGAAGGCATCGCGGAAACACGGAAGGATAAGCCAGACGGCCAGATTTCGCTGACTGACCGAGACGCCCGATCCATGGCGACATATGGCAAAGGCACGGGTCTGGTGGGCTACAACGTGTAGACGTCGGTTGATGTCGAGACGCATCTTATCGTCACTCACCAGGTCACCAATATCGACAATGATCGATCACAACTAGCTCCCATGGCCAAGGCGGCAATGGAAGCACTGAAGGTCGAACCGCTCGATGCCATCGCCGACCGGGGTTATTTCATCGGAGCTGAACTGCTGAGCTGTCATGAGGCCGGGATCACTGCAACAGGCCCGACACCTGAGACATCGAACAACCTTAAGAAGGGCATGTTCGTCAAGGCTGATTTCGTCTACGACGGTAGCGCCGATACGTATGTTTGCCCTGCCGGAAAGGCGCTCGCATACAGGCATACGACAGAGGAAACGGGCCTGCTGCTTCGGCGCTACTGGCGCAACGACTGTGCGTCATGCCTTCTTAAGACCCAGTGCACAACGGAAAAAGAACGCCGGGTTACGCGTTGTGAACACGAGCATCTGATCGACGCTATGTATTCGCGAATGGAAGACAATCCGAGCGGCGATGCACGGCCGAGCGTCCGTTCGGAACCATCAAGGCGTGGCTGGGCGCAACGCATTTCTAGATGCGCAGACTGAAAAATGTCGGCACGGAAATGGCACAGCATATGCTGGCCTTTAACGTCAAACGGATGATCGATGTGATTGGCGCAAAAGCGCCCATGAGGGCCGTGGCCGCTTGAAAAAGGGGCTGAACCGCAGTTTGAGGGGCCAAAGGCCGCCAAACTAAATCACTCGGACCATCTCCGGTGCCTTCTGGCACCTGACACGCGAAATCTGGCAAAAATCCCACCAGACCAAGCTCGATTGCGAAATGCCATGGATGCGCTGATGTTTTTACACAGCCTCGGCCGAAAGCCGCCGCCCTCGGTAGGATCGTTTCGAGACCGACGTCTTTCAACTGTCATTCTTGGGGAGCATCCTTCGATCTGCAGGAGTGGAGCGTGGCCATGCCGACAGCTCGGCGAGGAGGCATCAAAGGCGCAGGCACCCAACAGTAGGCTCATCAGCGATGCGGCTTGGCAAAAGGCCTTAACCCGCGAAGATTTCGACCCATCGCTTTTCAAAAGCAACTCACCGCCCCGGAGAGATATGCCGCGTGCGGAAGTTGGGACCGTCAGGCGCAAATTATCGAGTTTCATCGAGAAGGGGCAGGGGCGAAGCTACGATAATCAGCACCTATCAAAGCCGTAGACCTACCCGGCGAATACTCGGAAGGCCCCCTCACGCTGAGGTGAAGGAACCTCAACTAACTGTGATCCTGGATTTTTTATGAAACCTGAGCGTCTGACGGCAGTTCCCTGCACAGCCCATTTGCTAAAGAACGGAGATTAAAATGAAAAAAGTGCTCGCTCTCGCCGCCGTGATGTCGGCCTTTGCTGTCGGTGCATATGCGCAGGATACGTCCGTAACCGCCCCAGCACCCAGCTCCGCTGATGTGTCGGTCGTCAACGTTTCCAATCCACCGGCATCTGGTGGTGGTTCGACCCCGAGGGATAAGTACATGAACGCGACCCCGGACATGATGCAGGCAGCTCAGGCTCAGATTCACTCTGAACCGGCGCTCCAGGCAGCCATTAAGGATAAGAACATCCAAGTCGAGAATGTCGTCGCTGTCGAGACAACCGGGACTGGCGGCAAGATTATCTACATCAAGTAAGTCGCTTTAGCGTAAATAGAAGCCGGATTCTCTACCGACCCGGCTTCTGCTCGTCTCTTGATCGCTGCCGGCGGTTATGGCTGCGGGCAGTCCTCCCACTTATCGCCTTCGTCGAAGACGTTGGCAGCAGCAGGCGAAATCCGCGCCTGATTAATTTTCTCCCATTCCTCGTCGGCCTGTGTCCAATGATTACGATGCTGGCCTTCCGGTCGTCCAGCCTCTTCCCACAAGGCATAAGCCTTGCTATTGATCCAGTGCTCGCGTTCGTTATCCATGGGTTTCCTCCCATGTGCGGCGCGGTATGGTCTGCCTTCAATGGGAGGTAGGGCGCGTAGGTATGAGGCCAAGACCGCCACAGCCGCGATGTCGTAAAAGGGCTAGGCAGGGACGGCCGCCCGTATAAACCGCCATTCTGAACCGTCGATATCGACAGGCTGGATCATCTCGGGCAAGCGGTGGAGCTCGGCACAGAAGGCCTGCAGGCCGTCAACGCTACTCAGAAACGTCGCCAGTTTAGGAGCCTCCATCTGAGCCGCGTCAACCGCGAACCCGTGCAGCACGCCAAGCTCAACGGTATCGCGCGGACTGATCTCGCGCAGGCCTAGTATGAGATGCTCGATAAACTGCTCAAGAAGGGTCATGCGCACACTCCTGATAGATCGCGGACAGTCCAGCACATTTCCCTCGGAACAGCAACGCTAGGCTGAATGCAAGCGATAATCCCTGTTCGGCAATGCTTCGCTCGACACGGCTCCGTAAAGGCGTATGATGTCTTCGTCGTCGGGCCAATGAACCGTGGGCACCGGCGGCTAAGGGTTACTAGCTGCGCTTGCCTGCAATGACAGGAGGGGCATCATGCTTCTTCCCGCAGCAGCAGAGACTTCACCATCATTCGACCTGCGCCCGTTGCTGACACGCTGGGCTGCGAGATACATGCCCGACGACTTTCTCCGAAAGCAGCTCGTCGAGGTGACTATCGCGACTGCGGTTGACGATCCCGATCTTCTCAATGGAAACTCTGTCGAAAAAGCTTTGTTCTTTATGCTCCACAAGGCGGCGCTTAAGAAGCTCGGCCTTAGCCCTCCTGAAACGAAAGGCAGGTCCATGTCCCATGCAAACCTGTTCACCTGCGAGGTATGGGGGTAGCAAGGGCAAGGGGTTCAGGCGGCGGGCGCACAAGTGCAGCGCTGAGCCTCGGGAACCGCCCCCTTGCGTGCGCGGGGGGCAAAGCCCCATAGTTCTCCTGAACGTTAGGAGGCCCCATGCCACAACTGGTCGATCCAGCCGATGCCTTGGTGCAGTTCCAGCAAGCCATCGCAATGGATGCCATCCCTTTGCAACCGTGCGAGCTTGATCCGTCGATCGTCGTCTGCCTCGACAAACCCAACGGCAAGGTCCGTTTCACTCACCTCGATCTCGACGGCCGCACCGTGACAGCCATGGTCATGCTCGTGGCGGGGGAGCACAGAGGCGGCATCCCGTGTTTCGATATTGGCTACGCCGTTCCTAAGCCCTTCCGGGGGCAGGGGCGGGCCGCCCGCCTAGTCGCCCAGGCGATCCGTGAGATGAAACACGGCCTCGGCCGTGCTGAATTTGAAACTTTCTACGTAGAGGCCGTCGTCGGCCTCGATAACGCCGCGTCGCAAAAGGTGGCGGCTGCCTCTCTGGCCTCAAAAGCTGTTCCAACTAGAGATGAGTATACTGAGCTTCCGGCTCTACAATATTCGACCAAGTATGAAACGCGTCGGCTGTCTTCGGTTTGAGAGGACAGCGTTTCGGTGGGCAAATTGGCCGGGGATTTCTCGCATTGGCGGCGAATAGAAATACGTAAAACTTAGCACTTCTCGTGGGTTACGGAACATATGAAGATCATTCATAGATTTTTCCGTGAAACTCGTACTTGCGGCGAACGGAATATGTATACCATTCTAATACAATGGGAGAAAATATAAACGGAGCCTACTTGGCAAATGTGGCCAGGGAATCCAGGCACGCGACCAACGCCGCAGAATGGCCTACCGCTGAATAGTAGATCGTCTGTGCATCGCGCCTGGTCGTCACCACTTTAGCGTCGCGGAGTTTCTTCAGGTGCTGCGAGAGAGACGACTGACTGAGATTGACCTCGGTGGCGAGGCTAGTGACATCCCATTCCCGCGCGAGCAATCGCCGCATCACAGTGAGCCGTGACGGATTGGCAAAGGCGTTCAAAAAGAACGCCGCCATCTCGCAGTCGAACGAAAACGCATGCTCAGGGGAAGGAAGCTTTGCCATACCATTACCGCACTTGTAGGGGGGAGCGCAAAGCTCTCAGCCGTTAGCGCCTACAGGCTCGTGGCTAACGATGCGCCATATTAGTCATACCTAAGTTTCAAGTCTATCCTCAAATTTTGCACTGCGGGAGGGCGCGGGATTAAGTGTGACAAAACAACCACTCCTAGCAAAAGAGTGACCCTAGGAGCGCACATTGCGCATCTGCTGCGCGTGTCATCCGCGCGCTCCGACCTATGTTCATCATTACCGCTGGGGGCATCGGTGATCAAAGGACATCACATGACCACGTTTTCGAAACTGCTGGCAGCCGGGCTGCTGACTTCCACCATGTCTATCCCGGCATTTGCCGCCGACCTCGCACCGGTGGAAGCACCGATCGTCGCGCCGGTATCGACCTCCGGCTTCTACATCGGCTCGCTCAGCTCGGTGAACTTCCTCGACGACACTGGCTTCGACGTTGGCGGCGCCTCCATCTCCACCGACTATGATGTCGGCTACTACAGCTCGCTACGCGCCGGCTACAAGTTCGACCCCATGGGCTTCATCACTCCCCGCGCGGAACTGGAGCTCGGCTACGGCAACGCCTCAGTTGATGAGCACCGCGTATCAGGCGTTGGCGGCGTCGGCGGTATCGACTCCTTCGGTGACGCCCGCACCTTCCAGGGCTATGTTAACGGCTATCTCGACATTCCGCTCGTGGCCGATGGCGTCATGAGCGCCATCACGCCCTTCGTCGGTGGTGGCGTCGGCTTCATGAACCTCGATCTGCGCAAGCAGGGGGTCTCCGGCGTCGCAACCCTCATCGATGATAGCGACACCAAATTCGCCTATCACCTCGACGCTGGCGTCGGCATCAACCTGCAGGGCATCGGGCTGTTCTCGAACACCTCGCTGTTCGACAATACCACGCTCGATATTGGCTACCGCTTCACTGCTGCGGACGATTTTGACTTCACCGCACGCGATGGGACATCTTCCAGCACGGATTTCCGCAGCAACGCGGTCACGTTCGGCCTGCGCAAGCAGTTCTGATGCTGAGATCATCCCATTGGTCGTCATAAAGCCCGCTCACGCGGGCTTTATCATAATTAAATAACGATCTGGGCACGAGATGCTGGCGTGTGCCAAGTGGTTCGCTACATTGGGGGGCGCAGAAACTTTCAACGAAAGGATCAGCCTTGAGTTCAGTGATTGAAGTTGCTTTTGGGATTTCCTGGCACAAGCCAATTGTAATCTGTGACGACGGTGAGCGCCAGCTCACCATCCGTGGGCCGCGCGAGGCCTTGCGCTACCTGCAACACGACTTTCCCATGAGATCGGGCGAGGCCTACTGGGCAGCCTTGGCCGCGTCCAATCGCGCATTGATGAACCCGGCCCATGTCGAGCGGTCGCGGGAGACGTTTGCCAATGCCTATACCGAGTATAGCCTGAAGGCGCGGCGGCAGCGCAAGCGATAGGGTACCGAACGGCGCCTTGCCCGACGAAGCGCTCAAGTTTCGCTCTCGGCGACATGCGAGCGCATCAGATAGCCAGCGGCAAAGGCCAGGGCACCGACAGCCAGGATCAAGCCAGCGGTCGCCTTTGGATAATCGCGCGTGGCCGCGAGCGCCATTTCGGCATCATTCTGCCAGCGCTGGTAGGGGGTCAGCTGAATATTGCGGTCGGTCCGGCGCCTGAAATAATCCATTTCGGTCTCCTTTTTCCCCATAAGTCCAAGGATCCGGACTTGGTTCCCTCTAAGAAAAGTTGTTTCGACGAAATCAATCTACTTTTGCGAGGAATTGGCCCGGGAGGTTTTGGCGGCGATCAGTTTTTGTCGGGTGGTCAAGTGCCGTCTTGAAGTAGCCGCGCAGCCCGACCACTCCGCCTGGTCGCGTTGTTGTAATAGCTGGATGCTTGCTGCACGGATCCATGTCGCGACTGATCCATCACCTCGGGCAGCGGAATGCCGCGATTGGCAGCCTCGGTCAGGTATCCAGACCGCAGCCCGTGCGCCGAAAACTCCCCAGGCTCCAACCCAGCCATCGCCGCCCGCCCAGCGATCAACCTTCCGGAATACTGAGCCTGCCTCGATCTTCGCCGCCGCCATCCAGGCGTTCAACGCCTCGACCGGCCGGCCGGTGAGATAGAAGACCTCGTCGTGATCGGCTCCGGATGTTTTGGTCCGCCCAAGATGAATGGCGAGAGAGGGGAGGGGAGGCCGTCCGCGACGACGATCGGCGGCTCGACCGTTAGCTGCTCCCGGCGCAGACTGGCGATCTCGCTGCGCCGCCGGCCACCAGAGGCGAAGGCGACCATCAGGATCGCCCGGTCGCGGACATCGCGTAGGCTACCACTCGCGCACGTCGCCAACATAGCCAACACATCGCCGGTGACCGCCTTGGCGCTTTTGCGTTTTCGTGGCCGCGGTGTGGCGCTGACCGCGAGGCGGATGGCTGACTTGAGCTCAGGGGAGGCAAAAGCGCCGGAAACCCCGCGCCACTTCGTCAGGGTCGACCAGCTTGCCAGCCGCGGGCGAACCGTGTCCGGCGCATGTGGGCCGACCACCTTCAGAAACCCTTGGCCACGAAGGTTTTGCTCGACCGTTGCTGGCATCCCATGCTCCGGATCGATTTCGCCTTTCGCCGGATCCCAAAGATGATGCGCGACGAATTTTAGCAGCAACGCTTCGGGCGCCGGCCACGGCAGCGATTTTTTCGTGGCCGCCAGGGACCAGTCCTGCAGATAGGCAAGATCGGAGGTGAGGGCGCGAAGGGTGTTTTCGCCCATGCCTTCGTTGACCAGATGGCGGCGTTTCGACATCCTGGTCTGTAAGCAGCTCGGCGAGCTCGTCGCGGCGCTCCATCGGCAGGACGGCAGCGATCGTGTCGAGTTCATGGGCTCGACGATCGACGGCACTCATTTTGGCAATCCGTGTTCGTCATAGAACTAGTCGTGGTTGGAGCTGGCACCGGCTGGTACGTTCGCTCGCCCTTCTTCTGCCAGTGCCCAGACGTCATCCAGAGTGCCGGCAGGCTTCGGGATTGCCGTCAGCTGCGCGACTGGCTTTCCCGAGCGGCAGATCAGCACCCCATCACCACGAGCCGCCAGTCCAATCAGTTCCTCAAGCCGTTCAGCGGCCTCGCCCACATCAACAAAAACCCGCATTCTCTTCTCCTAACCCAGCATGACCGCTACACATCTGATCCGTAAAAACCTCGGCGCCCGACGCGAAGCGACCCAGTGGCGAAGATCCCGACGGCAGTGTGCCGTTAGAAAATTTCCGTAATTTCCGTATATTCCGTAAAAAGGAGTTTTGGCATGACCTCCACAGTTACGACCGCTACGGTCTCCAAGAATTTCGGCGCCTACCAGGATGACGCCGTCCGCGATCCGGTGATCATCACCAAGAACGGCCGGCCGCGCACGGTGCTGATCGCCTATGAGGATTATCTGCGGCTGACAAAGCGCGACCGGCGCGTCGAGCTGACGAGCACGCTCGGCGACGACGAGCTGGCCGCGATCGAGGCGTCGGCGATGGACGGCGCGCTCGATCATCTCAATGCCGAATTGCTGACGGGCAGGCATGCTGCCGACTGAGCCCAGAATCGGCTGGGTGTTTCGTTACTCGTATCTCTGGCACTGGCAGTTTGTTGAAGGCCGCGAAGAAGGCGACAAGGATCGCTTGGCACTGGTTGTGGCTTTTGTCTCTGGATTTCAGTTGCAGCGGTAAGCTAAAATTCCGACACCCAAATTTCACCTTACGGTTTCACGCTCCGGCGGGGAGGGGCGTACTCCTTTGTGCTGTCGATGAAATACCGGCGCTTACCAGTGTGGATCAGGCCACTCCGCATTTTCCCAGACGGCGAATTCCGCCGGAGAGATTAGGTTTTTATCGCCGTTCTTCGACCGCATGGGGTAGAAGCGGTCATACCTCGGATCGAAACTCGACAGAAGTTGCGCGAAGCCGGTCTTCCTTTGTGTTTTCGTCCATGAGCAAAAGAGACCTCCGCGACTATTCATCATGTCGAAGACTTGAGGCTGAGCTGGGTCGAGGCGGTGCCAAAGATCGATGATATGCGCGGCCTGCGTTCCAAAATCCTCGCGCAATCCATCCTCGATAACTGCCTCCAGGGCATAAGCGATCGCTTGCGTCTTGGCCGTATGATTGAGAAATGCGAGGGATTGCCTTAGTAGCCTCTGCTGCAGCATAAGAACGGGCCAAAGGATCTGGACACCGTATCGAATGCCTATTTCCTTAAAGTGTTTTGGCGGCTGGATAACTTCGCGCTGTCGCTCATATGCTTTACGCACATCATACGCCAACCCCAGAAATGAGCCTTCCTTATCTTTCACAATCGGCGAGCGCTCATTCACATCATGAACGACTTCATGCAGGCAGGAGAGGGACGTGTAGTCCCCGATCAACACGATGCCCGCGTGGTTTTTAAGCAAGCCGTAGGAAAGCATCCGTGGTCCTTTCTTTAAATCCAAAGGGCCCCGTCAGACTGCCCACGGATCAACAATGTCGATTCCAAAACCTTCAAAATCCTTGGTATTGCGTGTAGCTAGCGTCAAATCGTGAGCGACGGCGGTAGCGGCAATCAAACCGTCCATAGATGCAAGCCCCCGACCATTTCGCTTGGCGAGCGCCATGAGGTCGCCCCAGGCAAAGGCGACAGGCCCTTCTACCGAAATAGTCCTGTGTTCGAAGCGCTGGGGCAGATCATACGTGAGCCATTCGTTCAGAGCGTCGCGCTTTCTCCCACTATCCATCAGAGCGACGCCACGGCGAATTTCAGCGATCGATATGATGCTGATGAATGTGCGATCCTCATCCAGCCCGTGGAGCCACTTGAGAACACCTTCATCGGGGCGCGGCTTTGTCACTTCCGATAGAACGTTCGTATCAAGAAGCAATCTCATAGAGACAAGTCACGCGGCTCGTCGTGCTGTCTCTCGACATCGAAATCGGCACCACGCAGAGGCGATGACAATAGAAACTCGGCTAGCGATCCCCTACGTGCGGTTTTCTTCTGCCACTCTTCTGCAGAGACGACCACCACGCTAGGCTTCCCATTGCGGGTAATCGTCTGAGGTGCCAGTTGCGCGCGCTCCATGACTTCCGAAAGTTTTGCCTTCGCGCCAGCGACCGTCCAGTTCGTATCATCATGCGTTGATGTTTGCATCGCTTCACCTATAACCAAATTGACTATAATGACTATATTTCGTTTAGGGCATTTTTGCAAGCTTCTGAACAACAGGGGAGGGCCCCACTAAAACCCTGATGCCTTGGTCAGATTCACGCGGAAGCGATCACGTCATCTCTGCTGACGTGTGCCCAAGCTGCTTCTGGATATACCGCTCATCGACATCGGCAGAAGAAGCGAGGCTAGCACGAAGGGAGTGACCGGAGAACTTAAACGCACGCTCAATCTTGCTGAGATCACCGCGAACGCCGGCTGCCATCGCGGCCCGCTTCACCAGCCGAGCTACTTCCTTGTCATTCAGCCGTTCCGGCCCAACTGCTTTGCCTTCTCCCGTCACGCGACGGAAAAGGGGACCGTGCGCAAGCTTGGGAACTTAATCCACATCTCGATCGCGGCGACCGGGCAGGTCGCGTCAGACGAGCCGCGACCCACCTCAACCTCTCGCCATCCGGTTTTGCCGCGCAGGGTGATGAGCATGTCCTTGTCGAGCATTTCGATCCAGCCGCGCCCGTCTTCGGTCGGATCTGCCTTCAGATCAAGGCCAACAATCTCGGAGCGACGAAGACCACCGGCAAAGCCGACCAGCAACATGGCGCGGTGGCGCAGGCCGCGCAGCGAGCCGCGGTCGAGCGTCACGACCATGGCGATGATATCTTCGGCCATGACTGCTTCCTTCTGGATCGGCGGCCGGGCATGGCTGTTGCGGATGCCGGCCATCACCGTCGCAATGTGCCTGTCTTTGCGGTCGAGCGAGAGAGCGCGCTGGGCATAGTTCCAGGAGAGGCGGTGTTCGATGGTCGAGACAGAGTTCGCTTTTGCACCCCGTTCAGCCGTGCTGGAAGCGCAGGCTGTAATGTAAAGTCCGACGGTTTGCGGATCCGGGGGCAGGGGGACCAGATTGGAGCGCCTGCACCACGCCGAAAAATGCTTCTAGTCGGCCGCGTAGGCCTTGCGCGTGTTGGCGGAACTGGTCGCCTGGACATAGCCACGAGCGCGATCGGCGAGGCTGGCAAGATAAGCAGGTGTCTCGCCACCGCCGGCGATAGAGGGAAGGGGGCTTGCGCCTGACACCTCCGGCGCGGAAACATCACGCCCAGCCGCCGTGCTGAGAGACGGCGCTGGGTCTCCTCGACGTAATTTTCGGTGTTTTGCTCGACGGTTTGGCCATTCCCTTATAATGACAACAACGTCCGATAATGCAAGATTATCAGGCATTTAGTCATACTGCAGCAGCCTTGCTGCTCGGCCGCTACGTCTCGTTGCGCTGTTGTAATAGCTTGACGCTTGTTGGATCGAACGATGGCGTGACTGCTCCATGGCCTCGGGGAGTGGGATCCCGCGATTGGCGGCTTCCGTCAGATAACCCGATCGGAGCCCGTGCGCGGAAAACTCCCCAGCCTCCAACCCAGCCATCTCCGCCCGCTGTTTCAGGATCGCATTCACCGACTGCGGATCAAGCGCCCGCTTCGAAACCGTACCCCAGCGCCCGATCCCCCGAAACACACTGCCGCCATCAATCTTGGCCGCCGCGATCCACGCATTCAGCGCATCGACCGGCCGCCCGGTCAGATAGACCACATCATCCTGTTCACCGTTGGTCGTCTTGGTGCGGCCGAGATGGATGGCGAGAGAGGGGAGGGGAGAGCCGCCCGCCACCGCGATCGGTGGCTCTTCCGCCAGCTGCTCGACGCGCAGCCCGGCGATCTCGCTGCGTCGGCGGCCGCCGGAGGCAAAGGCCACCATCAGGATCGCCCGATCCCGCAGATCGCGGAGACTGTCGGTCGAGCAGGTTGCCAGCAGCTTTGCCAAAATATCGCCAGTCACGGCCTTGGCGCTCTTCCGCTTCCGGGTCCGCGGGACCGCGCGCACGGCGAGACGAATGGCGGATTTGAGGGCAGGGGAGGTGAAGGCGCCATCGAGGCCGCGCCATTTGGTCAGCGTCGACCAGTTGGCCAGGCGGCGGCGCACGGTCGCCGGCGCATGCGGGCCTGACGATTTCAGAAATTTTTGGCGACGCAGGTTTTCGGCGACATCGGCCGGCATACCATGATCGGGATCGGCGGCGCGCTTTTCGGGATTCCACAGATGCTGTGCCACAAACTTCAGCAGGAGCGCCTCGGGCGCCGGCCAGGGCAGTGATCTTCTTGTCGTCGCCAGGGCCCAGGCTTCGATATAGGCAAGATCGGAGGTGAGGGCCCGTAGCGTGTTGGCGCCCATGCCTTCGTTGACGAGATGGCGCAGCGTTTCGATATCGCTGTCGGTCAGCAGCTCGGCGAGTTCATCGCGCCGGTCGATCGGCAGCACGGACGCGATCGTGTCGAGCTCGACGGCGCGGCGCTCGACACCGGTCAGACTGGCGGCTTTTCTGGCGGAAACCATCAGGCGGTCTCGGCTTGCGGCCACCAGCGCGCGATAATCTGTTCGATCTCGCTGCGATAGTCGTGGGGATAGTGAAGATCCTCTTCGCGCGCCAGCCAGGTGAAGACTGTCGCCATATCCTCGGCGACCTCGCGATCGACATTGGCGAGATCCGTGAGATCAAAACCGCCATGGACGTCGGCGTTCCACCATGCGAGCAGAAAGTTTGCGACGCGCCGGCCTTGGCCGGTATCCTGGTGGGCGATGTTGAGCAACTTTTCGAGGGCGAAACGAACGCGATCTTCCATGTTCGGGAGCCTTTGGTGAGCGTGATTTGCCCAATATTATGCAGATTTGCGGCTCGTGTCGATCTACCATCGATAATGAAGACTTATCGAGGGTTAGAAGATCAACCGGCGAGCATACTATGTGGGGAACCTTAATATTCATATAGAGCTCCTTTAAAAGATCGTTTACCATAATATCAATGGCTTACGATCCCGCGAAATTGCCCATTTCAAACTTGATGGGGGTAAGCGGGGCTAATCTGGTGGCAGTGCCAGCCCGATGGGCAAGGATGAGGCGTCAGGCGCGTGCCGCAACCATGGAAGGGAGGGGTGGAACAGGATGGTCGTCATCACCCATGCTCAGCCGATCGCCAAGATAGTGCCAGAACGACAGCCCAAGCTTTTGGCAGGTCTTCATCAGCCCGAGCATGCTGTCGCGCGCTTGTCGACCATTGCGACTGACCGTGCCGCCCGAGATCTTTCGCTTGATGACAAACCCGCGCAGATCCCGTTCCGAGGCGTTCGTATTCAGCGGCGTCTCGGGCCGCTCCAAAACCCGCAACAGCTCGGCCTTGCGGCGCTTCAGCCGCATCAGCAGTTGATCGAGGTCGCGATATCCGGTGCGGATGGAGAATATTCGATCGAACCGGACCTGAAGACCGCGGGCTGCACGCCGGCCTGGACTTCGCTGGTAGTTTTTCAGCTGCTTGTAGAAGAGCCAGATCAGCTCGCGCAGGGTCTCGACATGTTTTACCTGGCGCGGCGTCGCCGGCATCAGCTTATGCAGCAGCCGTTCTGCGTGGACCCAGCAGAGCGCATGGGTACCGACCCGAAACTGCCCGGCATCGTCAGAGACGATCACCGCATTGCCGACCAGGCCATGATGGCGGATGGAGCCCCAGATGCCGGCCTCGGCAAACGGGCGGATCATGTCCCTGTCAAAGATGTCGATACCCATTTCAGCCAAATAGGCGAGGAAGGGAACCTGGTTGGCAAACCGGCGCGGCTCGCGATTGCTCAAATGAGCCAAAAGGGCGGGGTCCACCTGTCGGTCTTCCAGAAGGGCGAAGGCGGCATCGTTGAGCACATAGTCCTGATAGTTGCCACGCAGCAAGGCCAGGAAGTTCAGCCGCGACTTCGATGGCGCGGTGCGAAAGGCGCTAAAATGCTCGCCTCCGATATGCGTCGTATGAAAATTGCGGTTGGCATGGCGCGCGCCGGTGTCGTCGACCGTCACATAGGGCGCCGACACCAGGCCGGCATGCAGCACGGCGGCATCCTCGGCATGAAAGCCTTCCATCCGTTGCGTCAGAAACCGGATGACCTGTCGTTTGGAAATCTCGACACCGACATCGTTGAGCAAGGTCGTCAGTCGCTGCGTCGTCACCTGTCCATGGCTGTGAAGCATCAGGCAGAAGCGCCGCAGATTGGGACCAAAGCCACCCTGGACGCCTGCAGGCAGCGATGCGGTGATCGTGCGCCCGTCCGGCGTCAGCCAGCATTCGCGACGATAGCGGATCACGTCAGCTCGCAGGACCAGATCCCGAACCAGGCAATCCTTGTAGCCCTTAAAGCGCGATCCGGGCGGAGCCGCGACCGGCAGAACCTCTTCACGCGTGACGCTATCTGTGTCGCATTTAGGGCCGCGGCGCCGCTTAGGCTTCCCCTTGTTACCAACCGTCCTGTCGCTGGTTGCCTGTTCCATTCCCGATGGTCTGAACGGGGGACGTGGCGGCAGGTTCTTCAGCCGCGCGATCTCATCGCGCAAGAGCTGGTTGTCGACTTTCAGTCGGGTGTTCTCGATCCTGAGCTGATCATTCTCGTCGCGCAGTCTTTGGTTCTCGGCCTCGAGTTTCTCGATCCGGATGTCTGCCCGGTCCGCCCGCGCCACCAGACCCGTCACAAGCTCTCGCAGCGCCTTCAGCGACAGCGTATCGGCATGCTCGGCCATGGGCAGGCGGCGCTTCGTCATAAATGGAGTGAATCATGATTTCCACGAAACAGGAATCCCTCCTGCCAACGGATTTGCTCCAGTTACTGATGCGGCCGGCTTTCGACGCCGCCATCGCACTGGCCCGTCTCGACGAGCGAATTGCGCGCTCGCCGGTCGACGCCGGTTTCCTGGAGCGCCAAAATTTCGCAGATGCATGCGCCTCGCTATGGATCGATGGCGAACTCGTCCATCTCGAAGACCTCGTCCTCCATGATGCCTTTCGCGATACCCGCACACCTACCCACGAACTCACCATCGCCCGCGACGTTCTCCGCACCCGTCGGCGCATTGTCGGCCAGTTGCCGAACTGGGCGCTTTCCGTCGACGGTATCCGAATCTTGCGACAAACATCGGACATCACGTTGCTCGGCGCGGGCGAGGTGGAGACGGCCGGTGTCATTCGGCCCGCGGCCGCCTTCGATACGGAAGGGGAGGGGGACGATGGTGACGATCTCGAAAATCTCGCCGGTGTCGATTACGCTGCCATCGATGCGCTACTCGCCCGATCTGAGGCCGCGATCGAGAGCGCCAAACTTCCCGGCCGTGGCAGCGTTCAAGACAAAGATCCGATGATCTACGATCTGGACTGGGACGAGAATGCCCGGCTCGACGAGTGGCGCGGCGTCCTGCGCCAGGCGCAAGACTTGCCGGCGGTACTGCAGGCGATTGTCGCCCTCGATGCCTGGAACGAACTGTCCGTCCTGCAGCACGCGCCCTGGCTCGGCCGCCTGCTTTGCGCTTCCATCCTGCGGCACGCCGGTATCACCACCGGCGCCCATCTCGCCGCCATCAACCTTGGCCTGAAAGCCATACCTGTCGATCAGCGCCGGCATCGGGACCACGAGACGCGGCTTCTCGCCATTGCCCGCGGTTTTCTGGCTGCCGCCGAGATTGGCATGAAGGAGCATGATCGGTTGGCGCTGGCGAAAACCATGATGGACAGAAACCTCGAAGGACGGCGGACGTCTTCAAAACTGCCGGAGCTGGTTGAGCTGGTGATGGCGCGTCCGCTCGTTTCGGCCGGGATGGTGGCGAAAACGCTGGAGGTGACGCCGCAGGCGGCCCGGCGGATCGTTTTGGAGCTCGGCCTCAGAGAGATGACGGGGAGGGGGAGGTTTCGAGCGTGGGGGCTGATTTAATGATCCAAATATTGTTGGGGGTAAAATAGTTCTGTTGGATGAGCGATGCTGCCAAATGTTCTGTTGATGATACGATCCCACCGAGTAGATTAAGATTTTATACAACTGAATCAGTCAAAGCTGTTGTCGGTGGATGTATCGCTGGCCAGCCTTCTGAAATTCGATCGCTTATGGCAGGCTTTGATCACTTGGAACTGCAATTCTTATCCCCTGCCATGAGCGACGTGACGCTGGACAAAGACGTGGCTAGCGGCTTATTGGGACCCGGCTTGACTGCGAGCTATAACGCACTAGTTGCAGACTTCAGGGATGCACTCTTTTTGGGGGAGCTTCCGGATAGTCCGATAGTCTCGCACCAGCATGGAAATTTACGTTTGTCGTATCGCATTGAAGGCGACACGTTTCTGGAAGTTGAACCGATCGGCAAGTCAATCGTTCGTCAGAGTGAATGGCAGAAAGCTTTTCGAGTTCGGTTGCGAAACATAACTTCGGCCGGGAAGGTTTTGATATGAGTTTCGAGCCAAACTGGGCATCACCGCCGGGAGCCACAATCGAGCGATTGATGGCTACGCGGGAAATCGACGCCGAGGAACTTGCCGACGGGCTCGGTTTGGAGCGGCCCGATTTTTCGCTACTGCTGAGCGGGAACGCGCGTATCACGCCAACGCTTGCGTCAGCTCTGGCTGATCACCTTGGTTCAACGCCTAGGTTTTGGCTCGCTCGCGATAAGACCTATCTGTCAGACCTCGCGCGTTTGTCTGCTGCTGCAGATACTGATGCCAATTGGGCCAAGGCAATGCCGGTGGCTTCAATGAGGAGATTTGGTTGGATTGACCGGAGCGTCAAGAAAGGCGCGCTAAAAGACGAGCTGCTGTCATTTTTCAACTGCGCAAGTCTTCCTGACTGGAACTCACGCTACTCCGGCGGGATAGGTGCTGTTGCTTTTCGTCGTTCGTTCGCCTTTGACGTTGACGAAATGGCAACGCTCGTCTGGCTGAGAGCTGGCGAGCGGCAGGGGATCGAGCTTGATCTTCCGAAGTTTGATCCGAAAGGGTTTATTGATCTGTTGCCGCGGCTAAGAAAGCTTTCAGCTTTCAAGAAGCCATCGATTTTCCTCCCGCGCTTAGTCGAGGCCTGCCGTACGGTAGGTGTAGCGGTCACTACTGCTCGAGCACCCGATGGCTGCAGGGCCAGCGGTGCCACCTGGAAACTTGCGAGCGGAAATCCGATCATTCATCTGAGCTTCCGCCATCGTGCGGAGGATCACTTCTGGTTCACCTTTTTCCACGAAGCTGGCCACGTCGTCATGCATGGAGACTCCCACCTCGACGTCGAAGGCGGCGACGCTTCATTCCTTGGCTCGTCGAAGGAAGAGAACGAGGCGAACTTATTCGCACAGGACTATCTTCTCCCGCGCGAGGTTCGAAAGGCACTGATGGATCGCCCGCATCCTCAAGCCATTCTTAGGGCTGCTAAGTTGGTAGGTGTATCGCCTGGAATCATCGTTGGTCAGCTTGAGAGGGCCAAAGCTCTGCCGCCAGGCCGGCTGAGTAAAATGAAGCATCGGTACCGCTGGGATGACAATCCCTATATGCCGGAACTTGCTAGCCCTTGAAATATTTGTACTGGTCCGGACTTTTCTGCCAATTGCACAGGCTGTCCTCCAGTACCTGCTTCCCGACTCCCAAATAGTCGTCCATCTGATCAACCCGGCCGCCCAGGGTGGCGGCGGACACAGGATGTGCTGTATTATTGTGAAAGAGCAGTTTAGCACCTGCAAGGGGGCCGGTCGCGCCGACGAGATAGGTGCTGCCTGCGTCGATAGGTGCGAGGTTCAGTTTAGCTAGCATCGTTAGAAAGTCGAAGTTTCCTAATCTACCGAACCCGAATACGGGCTTCAAAGATCGATACAACTGATCGAAAACATCTGTTGGATTTTGTCCGTGAGTTTTGTGGATGGCTTGAACCTTAGCCGAGAAACCACCGTGATCGAACTGCCAAGCGTGAAATGAGCTAAAGACCTTGCTGATGATCTCAGGATTTTTGCTTTGGTACTGGCGGTGATTGGAAAACCGACCGGATTTAGCCATGTCCTTCAGAGCTGGGCTGTTGTTTACAAGCATCGCGTCAAACTGCGCAGGCTGGGCCACGTAGGTTGGGAGTGTCCAGACAGGGCCTTGACCGAACGAGCCCATTACGTTTGAAGCGAGCAACCAGCCATCGGTAACATGCTTGCCGAAATGCGTCGCTATGAAAGTTAGCCATACGGCCTCATCAATCTGCCCCTTGCGGCCGAGGAGGGCCGCGCCCTTTAGTGGATCAAATAGCGAGTGATGAGGATCGAGGCGGGTTGGATCAATCTTCTGATTATTGAGAAGTCGAATGAATTCAATTCGACGCAAACTCGAAATCATCTGCGCCACCCAAGTCTCCCTCCTCGAAGCCGTTGTCAGCCCAGGAAGAGGCCCGTGATCGCTTTCATAAGCGGCGAGCGCTGCTTTGATATCGGTGGCACGATCAGCGTGATGACGCAGCGACATTTCAGAAATCCCTCAAAATACCAAACGCCGTATCTTCGGAACCGGCCCATCGGTCAATTCGATCTAAAACCAGCACTCGATAGCAAGGATGAAGTTGCGAAATCATCTCTTCATATTGATCGCTTCTCACCTTCGCCTTGATCATGGAGTGAAGCTTTGAAACCGTCACGAGGTCGATCCAGTAATTTGGTAAACTAGATGCCGCTTCGAAAGAAAAGTTTCCATTTCGATATTCCCTCTCGGCACTTAGGAATTCCTTGGCAGATGTCCAAGGGTCTCCACTTGGTAAGGCGGGCATTGCAATTTCCTCGAAGCTACCTTCCTCAACGTATTCATTCGCCAAGGTCCGTGACGGGCCGAACTCGTTATCGTCGTAGAGATGCAAGCTTGCCACCGAATGCTGGTACGTCCCCAGTCCATACCCAAGCTCCGCAGCAGCCATTTCTTGAAACATTGTGAAAGAAAAGATGTCGTGTGGCAGGCCTATCCACGCGTCATTTGAACGCATGTGGGTATGTAGGTGCAGCGCATTGTTACGAACCACGAAGTGAAGGGTACAGGTACATGGGATGTCATTGCTCTGGCGCGCTGCGTCATCGTTTGAAAAGATCTGAATGACGGCATTGCGAGATCCCGGACGTGCGCGCAACAGACTTATGATCCGGCTCCATTGGCTCGCCCCTCGGGGAAGAAAAATGCGCTTCCCATATGCGCCATTGGCGGTCAGGCCTCCATCATCGGAAAACTGAGCGTATTTCTTACCGAGGTAATGCGATATGAACTCAATCGTGTTGTCGCCCGCGAGATACCAGGCCAACTCGCCAACGGCACTGAACAGAATTGAGCGCCCCATCGCGCGGCTCAGGCGAGCCCGCGGATCCGTCAGCTGGAGCAGCGCTCCGAAAACTTCGGTGCTGGTACCTTTTTTTGAAGATACGCGATTGTTCTGCTGATTTTCCGACAGCAGCCGGGCGTAGGTCAGCCTCAGTAATTTATCGATATGATTTTCCGATGCGTAGAACAACGCTATTTCCCACCCGATTCCCCTCTAGAAAGATAGTTAATGGCATGTTTCGATACAACGCTAGGTTAGAAAATTTCTAGACGCAGTTTCACCTGTCCTTCATGAACGCCTCGCGATAGCGTCCTGGCAGGGTCGTCGTGGTTTCGAGAGCAGAATTCAGATGATGGCATTGAAAGATCGCCATCAGAGCTTGGAATCGATAGCGGTCCAGCAGTGCATTTGCAGTCGCTTTAATCTTCCCATCCATGCCGTCGACATATGGATAGATGAACTGCACGCCGAGGCCATTCGGATGGGAGATTTCCGAGAGGAAATCATAGTTCTTCATCGCGGATAATGTCTGTTCAGGCAGCTCAGGCTCAGCTCCCGGTTTCCTTAGGGCTTTGAACAACACGGTGAAGACGCCGTACTTTTCATCAAGATAACGCACATACTTTGCATCAACCTCTTCGAAATGACGCAGGGCATCGTTGACGTGAACTGGCTTAATAGCTGCTTGCTTGGAACCTCCCCAGAAGGAGGTGAAGCGCTTTTCCAAGTTCTCCAATTTACCGTGTGCTGTTAGCCGATCCATTTCGGATATGAAGAAGCTTCCCATGGCAATGGTCTCGATTAAAGCCCTTCCAACGATCGTTGCTGGAACGATGTGGCCAGACGCGATCAATGACTCGATCGACCGCGTAAAGTCATCGCACCGCTTGGCATAGCCATATGCGAGCTCCAAAATTGAGAAAAGATGGGTTCCCTTAGGGTTGAACTCGAAAGAGATCTCGGTTGTCGCCCAGCTATTAAGTTCCGCTTTTATCCCGGAAAGCCGCTCCATCGCGAGCGTCAAGGTCTCAATCGTCGCAGGCCCCTGGCCTCCTTCCAGCATCGCGAATCTCCTATATACAATCTCTAATATTTCGAGACAGAACCTTGGCGATCCAAAGGCGCCGGTCAATAGTGCGACTCCGTTCGAAACCTAATGAGGCCTGCAGTTGCCGGGTTGACAACTCCAATATATCCATTAATCTGGATATATGGAAAATAACGGCGCGATAGCGGCCCTCGCGGCCTTGGCCCAGAACACCCGCCTCGAGACATTTCGGTTGCTCGTCCGGCACGAGCCGGATGGCATTCCGGCTGGCGAGCTCGCCCGGCTGCTCGATGTCCCTCAAAACACGATGTCGGCGCATCTTGCGACGCTGTCCCGTGCCGGGTTGGTCAAGAGCGAGCGCCAGAGCCGATCGATCATCTATCGGGCCGACCTCGATGGCCTGCGCGACCTTACACTATTCCTGCTGAAGGACTGCTGCGGCGGATCGACAGAGCTTTGCGCTCCCTTGATCGCAGAACTGACGCCATGCTGCGCGCCGGGGGCGAAGCCATGTTAAGCGCGATCGCATTGCATGAAGTGGCCGGTAGAGACGCTCGTCTTCGCGAAGCGCTCCGTGCCGCGGATCTCCCGACCGATGATATTGAAGACGATGGACGCGCCTTCTTCGAAGCAGTCTCAGGCGACGGCCAAACGATCGGATATGCCGGCCTTGAACGCTGCGCCGGCGATTACCTGCTGCGTTCCGTTGTCGTGCTTCCGGCGCATCGAGGTCATGGCCTGGGGCGCGCTATCGTCGAGGCGACCCTGCAGAATGTCGACGGCGGCGACGTCTTTCTAGCGACGACAAGCGCCGCACTGTTCTATTCGACCATCGGGTTTTCAGAGCTGCCGCGGGCCGAAGTGCCGGTGGCCGTGCTTGCGACCCGTCAGCTCTCCTCAATCTGCCCATCGTCGGCGACCATCATGAAGCTCAACAGGCCTCCGACCTAACACGGACCGCGACCATGACTGACAAGACCTATAACCTGCTGTTCCTCTGCACGGGCAATTCCGCTCGTTCTATTCTCGCCGAGTCCATCCTCAACAAGGAGGGCGGCGGCCTGTTCAGGGCATACTCTGCCGGTAGCCAGCCGAAGGGCGAGGTCAATCCTTATGCCCTGAAGGAATTAGCAACGATCGGCTATCAATCGACCGGTTTCTCCTCGAAAAGCTGGGACGTGTTCGCCGCATCTGGCGCGCCGGAGATGGATTTCATCTTCACGGTATGCGACAGCGCCGCCGGCGAGGCCTGCCCCGTGTGGATCGGCCATCCTATGACAGCCCACTGGGGCGTCGAGGATCCGGCTGCGGTCTCCGGCCTCGATATCGACAAGCAGCGCGCCTTCGCTCAGGCGGCACGCTTTCTCAAAAACCGGATACTCGCTTTCGTCAACTTGCCGCTGGCGTCCATCGATCGGCTGGCGCTGGAGACCAAACTCCGCCAGATCGGCGGGATGGAAGGGTCCACCTTGCCGCAGGGAAAGTCCGCCTGATGTCCACCTTCGAACGATACCTGACCATCTGGGTCTTCCTCTGCATCACCGTCGGTGTCGCACTTGGCCACCTGATGCCCGGCGTCTTCCAGGTCATCGGTGACGCCGAGATCGCCAAGGTCAACATCCCGGTTGCGATCCTGATCTGGCTGATGATCATCCCGATGCTGCTGAAGATCGATTTCCGATCGCTGGCGCAGGTCGGCTCCTACTGGCGCGGGATCGGCGTCACGTTGATCATCAACTGGGCGATCAAACCGTTCTCGATGGCGTTGCTGGGCTGGCTGTTCGTCGGCTGGCTGTTTCGGCCTTATCTGCCGGCGGACCAGATCGACTCCTATATCGCGGGCCTCATTATCTTGGCCGCGGCACCCTGCACGGCCATGGTCTTCGTCTGGTCGAACCTGACCCGAGGCGAGCCGCTGTTCACCCTCTCGCAGGTGGCTTTGAACGATGCGATCATGGTGGTCGCCTTTGCGCCGATCGTCGGCCTGCTGCTCGGCCTTTCGGCCATTACCGTGCCGTGGGCGACGCTTGCCCTGTCGGTCGCACTCTATATCGTCGTGCCTGTCATCATCGCCCACGTGCTGCGAAGCCGGTTGACGGCCGACGGCACGACACAAGCGCTCAACGGCCTGCTCGCGAAGCTGCAGCCGGTATCGCTCATCGCGTTGCTCGCCACGCTCGTGCTTCTCTTCGCCTTCCAGGGCGAGCAGATCATTGCCCAGCCGGCCATCATCGCGCTGCTGGCTGTGCCGATCCTGATCCAGGTCTACCTGAACTCGGGGCTTGCCTATCTCCTGAACCGCTTCGCAGGCGAGCGCCACTGCGTCGCCGGGCCATCCGCCCTTATAGGTGCCAGCAATTTCTTCGAACTCGCGGTTGCCGCCGCCATCAGCCTTTTCGGGTTTCAGTCGGGCGCGGCACTCGCAACCGTCGTCGGTGTCCTGATCGAGGTGCCGGTCATGTTGTCCGTCGTCTGGATCGTGAACCGCTCGAAGGGTTGGTACGAGGCATCGCCCGCCGTTTCCCGCAACACTATCGTCGAAAGGCCCTGACCATGGACGCCACCATCTATCACAATCCGGCCTGCGGCACGTCTCGCAATACGCTGGCGCTGATCCGCGCCGCCGGGATCGAACCCACCGTCATCGAATACCTGCAGAACCCGCCGTCGCGCGATCAGCTCTCGAAGATGATCGCAGATGCCGGCCTGACGGTCCGCGAAGCGATCCGTGAGAAGGGAACGCCCTATGCGGAACTCGGGCTCAGCAGTCCAGAGCTGACCGATGACCAGTTGGTGGACGCGATGATCGCCACCCCGATCCTGATCAACCGGCCACTCGTCGTTACGCCGCTGGGCACCAGGCTCGCCCGCCCTTCGGAGGTCGTGCTCGACATCCTGCCAGCAGACGCATTCAAAGGACCGTTCACGAAGGAAGACGGCGAACAGGTCCTCGATCAGGAAGGAAAGCGCATTGTCTGAGACATTTCCCGCTCTGCACGACGAACATCTTCAGCCTATTTCGCCAGAATCGCTGCGGCCGGCGTTCTCGACGCACAAGCCCAAAATCCTGATCCTGTATGGATCGCTCCGTGAAGTGTCTTACAGCCGTCTGCTTGCCTTCGAAGTCCGTCGGCTGCTCGAACGCCTCGGATGCGAGGTGCGGATCTTCGATCCGGCCGGGATGCCCCTACCGGACGAGGCTCCGGCCAGTCACCTCAAGGTGCAAGAACTCCGCGACCTCTCCCAATGGTCGGAGGGCCATGTCTGGATCAGCCCGGAGCGCCACGGCGCGATGACCGGAATCATGAAGTCGCAGATCGATTGGATCCCGCTGTCTCTCGGTTCTGTGCGCCCCACCCAGGGCAAGACACTGGCGGTGATGGAGGTTTCCGGCGGCAGCCAGTCCTTCAATGCCGTGAACCAGATGCGTGTCCTTGGCCGCTGGATGCGGATGATCACCATCCCAAACCAGAGCAGCGTGGCTAAGGCGTTTCAGGAATTCGACGCCGACGGCCGAATGAAGCCCTCATCCTATTACGACCGCGTCGTCGACGTCTGTGAGGAGCTGGTGAAGTTCACCATTCTCACGCGCGATGCCTCGTCCTATCTCACCGACCGCTATAGCGAGCGTAAGGAAGAGGCGGCCGAGCTGGAGAAGCGGGTTTCGCTCAAGTCGATCTGACGGATCAGGCCGTTGTGGTGGCAGGCTGCCGGCAGGATAAGGGGGAACCCACATGAATGCGATCGGCAAGACGGTTTCGACAGACATTAGGGGTCGATGTGCTTGCAGTGACTCCCGACGCCCATGCAGCCAGATCCCCGCTTAGGCGGTACCGGAGCTTGCCGTGTTCAGAGTTTGTTTAGCCCCGGTCACGAACGCGATGACAGCCTGACGAGGCAAAGGCCGGGATAAAAGAAAACCCTGGAGATCGTCGCAGCCGAGACTTTCAAGAGCCGCCCGTTGTTCAACGGTCTCTACACCTTCTGCGGTGATCTTGAGGCCCTTCGCTCGTGCCATGTCGATCATCGCTACAACCAACGCTCTGCTATCGCTACGATGCATTTCGTCAACAAAGGACTTGTCGATTTTAATCCGGTCGACCTCGATCTTCTGCACGCGTGAAAACGAGGAATATCCGGTCCCGAAGTCATCAATGGCGAAGCGAACGCCTGCTGTTCGCAGCATCGAGATTGTCCGTTTGAGTTCGCCCCCGTTGTCTGCGGTCGCCGTTTCAGTCATCTCGATTTCCAGCCTGGCCGGGCTTACCTGCCACTTGTCCAGAGCTGTCAAAACGCGCAGCGCGTAGCCGGGCGATGCAAGTTCAATCGTAGAGGCATTGACTGCCACCGAGATGTCAGGAAGCTCAGCCAGCGTCCTGCATGCATCATCCAAAACGAAAGTACCGATATCGCTTATAAGACCCATCTCCTCTGCCAGAGGAATGAACTGGTCGGGACTGATGTAGCCAAGTGTCGGATGGTTCCAGCGGGCAAGGGCCTCCAGCGAACAAAGCGCGCCGCCATTTGCAGCAAATACCGGTTGGTAAAAGGTCTCCAACTGGGTTTTGGTCTCGACCGCCCATGCTAGATCTTTTTCCAAAGTTCTACGCTTGCGCACCAGCTCATCCATGTGGTCCCCGAAAAGGGCGTAAGTATTCCTCCCGGCGGCCTTGGCATGATAGAGCGCTATATCCGCCTGCCGGGTCAGTTCGACAGGATCACAAGAGCCAGCTGCAAAAGCGGCGCCTATGCTCGCTCCGACAACGATATGCGCCGTCCCGATTTCGAAAGGAGCCTTTAGACATTGAACGAGCTTGTTCGCAAAATCCTCGGCGTTCCGCACGTCGTCGCCCTGTAGCAGGATCGTAAACTCATCGCCGCCGATGCGAGCAATGAGAGCGCCAGGGAGAAGGGTTCGCATACGGGCGGCGGCTGAACTGATAAGCTTATCGCCGACCGGGTGGCCGAACGTGTCGTTGACTGCCTTGAAGCGATCGAGATCGACAAACAACACGCAGTGCAGCTCGTCGGCCTGTGCGCTCGGGAGCCTTCGGTCGAGCTGCTCGCCAAAGTGGCCGCGATTTGCAAGACCTGTCAGTGCATCGTGTGAGGCTTGATGACTTAGCTCGGCGCGACTCGCAGCCAGGCGCTCTGAGCGACGCCAAATTGCGCCACCGGCCAAACTGGCCCCCGCAAACAGTGCGATGAATGCAAGCAGCAGGGCAGGGCTCGTAGCCTCAATTACATGTTGCCCAGGCCGAAATGGTTTCCAACGGAAATAGCCAAACACCCGGCCGTCATCGGCAATCAGCGGTACGCTGGCGATGTTGCGTCCTGTCGGCTGCGTTGCTGCGAATTGTAGCTCAGAAAACTCGTATTCCCGGCCGATCACCGCGGGCAGATCGCCGTCAAGATAGCGGACTGCGACGTGTAGCATCTCTTCGCCAGGAGCCTGCTCGATATTACCTGTGTCCGACACGATCGGCTTCACACTAACGATTGCGGGTCGAAAGCCGACATAAGCGAGATCCGCTTCTCCTATTGATAGGATCCTGTCATTGGTGCCTTCGGTGTCACTGGCAGACAGCCGCCCCTGGAGCGTCTTGGCAAGCGGCAGGTAGGCGTTCTGAAAATCGCCGGGTGTTGGAGCATGGTCTGGATCTGCTGAGAACTGGTATAAGGTCGAAAGGTCCGGCCTCAATATTATCGCGGCGTCGTGGCCGAAATAGCTGTGCATCCAGGAGCCAAGGTTCGCCTCGATCCATTCGAGGTTCGCGCTGGTTGCATTTCTAACAGCGTCGTCCCAGACCGTTGCACTCTCCTGATCATGCGCAACGCCGACTTTCAGCTTCGCGACCGTGAGAGTGACGAGATCACGCTGCCGAAGCGCGGCGACTTCATCGGTTCTTGCTCCCGCCCAAGTCAAACTAGTGACAAGCAAACCACAAAGCGCCAAGGAGGCACAAAGCGGCAAAACCCATCGTAGAAACCATTGTGATTGGAGCTGAATTGTCATTCGCGGGCCGTCATCCTGTATTTGACGAGACGGTAAAATAGCGGCTGTTAAAACGACGCCAAACAAGTTGGTTAGAAGCTGGTTAAAGGCTCTGTGTACGGTAACGTACCAGTACGATCGGCCGCTTGAACTCGGAACCCTCTATGGGCTGAGGTAAGTTTCGAGCAAGCCTTGATTCGCAAAAGGCCGCGACAGCTCTAAAGCCTGCGAAAGCTCCCAGCGATCATGAGGATCCAATGACTTTCGACGTTGAAATTATCCTTGACTGGCAGCAACGGGGAATAAACGCCCGGGTTCTTGGCCTAGCTGCAAGCAAAAATCTATTGATGCCATATCTTGAAAGATCAGAGTGTCCTCAAGAGAGGGATGGCTGGCTGCAGAAAGCAGAGGCGTGGGTGTTCGGCTGGCATATCGAGAATGCGGCGCGTGCTTTTCCAGAAAATAAAGCCTTGTCCCCCAAAGCCTGATGGCGTCATCGTCTTCAACACGCAGTACATTTCGCGCCGGCTGATCGACCCCCGCTTTTCCGATTACACCTTTGGGAAGATGAACAGGGGCAGTGTTAGCCTCCGGCAAGCAGCGCTCAACGTTCGTGGCTATCCCTAGCCGGCTGAGGGATTGGATGCGGCTGCCAAGTTGCTGTGCAAGCAATTTACCATCGAAAGGCCGAGTTCGGTCCCTGGGCCTAAGCCTGCCTGTTCCATGGTCGCTTTGCACATGTCCCGGCGGGTGTCGGTGATCGAGATCGTCACACCGCGACCGGGCTACAGATCGCGTTGCTCAGCGACGAGCTCGCGGGACCTCGCACTGGTGTGCTGCGCAATGCGCCGGTGATGGCCATTGCATCTCGGGCGTTGACGCTCCGGTTGAGGAGGGCGATCTCCATGTAATTATAGTCGGCCCCGCAAAGCCGGCAGAATTTCCAGGTCGTCGATCATGACCTTGACGCGTGGACCAGTTCTTGAGGCAGAGATGGGTGCGACTTTGTAAGTCTCCTGCCGAGTGCCGATCCGGCCCGAATGAATTGACGTCCAGCAACTTTTGCCAGGCTACCCATCACAGTGAACCTATAATTCTGGCGGTCTGACTAGAGTGCCTTGCGAGGCGGGAACCAAAGGGAGACCGTGGCGTTATTGGCAGCACTTCAAGAGCCACGGGAGGAATTCATGCTTGTAAATCGTCTTATTATCGCAGGCGCTGCCATGCTCATCGCAGGATCTGCGTTTGCTCAAAACTCCACGGTGACTGGCGCCGCAGGTGGTGCCGTGACGGGCGCTGTCGTAGGTGGCCCGGTCGGCGCAGCTGTCGGCGGTGTGGTGGGCGCTATCGCTGGAACCGCGATCGATCCGCCGCCAGAAAGGGTCGTCACATATGTGCGCCAAGCCCCGGTTCCAACCGAGCGCGTCGTCGTCCAGGAACGTGTTGTTGTCGGTGAACCTCTCCCACAGGCGGTCGTCATTCAGCAGATCCCCGAAAATCCGAACTACGCCTATGCTGTTGTCAATCAGCAGCGCGTGATCGTCGAGCCTTCATCGCGTCGAGTTGTTCAGGTCATCGACTGATTTTTGGTGGCCGGACTTAGTAGTCCGGCCATTTCCTGATTCCGCTGAGAATATGGTTGATCCTCTGTGATCAGAGTTATGGCGGTGTCCGCCATCCCCGAGCACGACGGCAAAATCCACGGGATTGAGGTGTCTTTAGCTGAACCCAACTTTAGCTCGCCGGTAGGTGTCAAACCCCGATTTGTCGTACCAACCCTTCTTCGAACGGCGCTCTCTGCGGTCATTGGCATTATCGCTCTTTTTCAGAGAGCTTCGTCAGGCGTTCGATCCCCAACCGCATCCCGTCTAACGTCTTATCACGAAGGCCTTCCTATAGTTTTGACAAAAGCGCGGTCGCAGCTGACCCTGTGGCGCCAGAGGTGGCGATCTGAAACCGCCAGGGGGCAGATCGGCTACCGCAGATTGCCTGCTTGTGATTGGACAAATTACCGAGGAACCATTCTGTCGCGCCTGCATTTTTTGAAAGCGAAATCATTGGGTTGTATACGATGCGCGAACTTTTCACGGGCCTCCTCCTCGCTTCCTGCCTGCTACCGGTAGCGGCTGGCGGTATGAAGCTATCATCTGAAATCGCGCAGTCGTCCGCGCCTCATGCCTTCGCCGGTTTGCATGACGAGCCGCTCTGGACATCGGAGGTGAAACGGGTGGATCCGAACAGGCAGGCATATCAGCGCCTTCCAGCCGCCTTGTCGGCGAACACTATGGTGGCTGAGGTCAAACCGGTGGGGCGCGACGATGTCACGCTTGGTTCATCGAAGCCTGCCAGTGCGTCCGAAGAGCGGTATCGGTCGCCAAACGTCGACCTTGCCGAAATGCAAGCAGCGAAGGCGCAAACTTGGTGTAGCGCGCGCTACCGCTCGTTCGATCCGGTCAGCAACACATATCAGCCTTATGGCGGGGGCCCTCGCCAAACCTGTGTGGCTCCGATCGCCGTACCGGCAGTTCCCGTACAGGAGGTAGCAGACAGTGGTGGTACCAACGGGCCGGATGCAAATGCACGGTGGTGCATGGAGAAATACAGCTCGTATCGCGTAGAGGACAACACCTACCAGCCATTCACGGGAGGTCGGAAGCAGTGTCCCGGGCCAGGATCGCAGTCGGCCAGCAACTCAGTCCGAAATTCTGCAATCGCCCAGTTCTGAGCACCGTCAAGGCCGTACCTCGAATACGGCACAGTTTGATCGTGAAAAGGCTGACGAGTCCTGTTCCTGACCCAAGCCAGCAACACTCATCCAGCCACACGCTTTCAGGCGAGCCGTAGGACATCCATCCCGATGCACCCAAAGCGAAGATCGCGACTCGAAATAGGATCGGATTTTCAGCGAACAAGTTGATTTCAGAGAGCTGGAAAAATTTTCGAGCGGGGTCTTGAACGACAAAATCTCCCAAACCAAATCGGTCAACGCCGACGGCCCAATGAGGGGGTCGGCTGACCGAGGATGCGGATTCCCCGTTTCCTTCCATGTTGCTTTACGGAGGATATGGTTATGAGAACTGAACTTGATTTTGCGCCGCTCTATCGTTCGAGCATCGGCTTTGACCGCGTGTTCAATCTGCTAAGCAATACACAGCGTCTCAACGCAATCGAGACCTGGCCGGCCTATGACATCGTCAAGACTGGTGAAGACGACTATCGTATCACGATGGCGGTGGCAGGCTTTGGCGAAGGCGATCTCGATATCACTCAGGAGCGCAATGTCCTAGCGATCAAAGGCGGGAAGGCTGAAGAGCTGCAGGGCGAATATCTCCACCGCGGCATCGCCGGTCGCTCCTTCGAGCGTAAGTTTGAGCTTGCGGATCATGTGAGGGTCGAAGGGGCCGATCTGAAAAATGGCCTGCTGACAATTGCTCTACAGCGCGAGGTGCCGGAAGCCATGAAGCCCCGCAAGATCGAGATCGGCGTCGCTCCGGCCACTAGCGAGCCGCTCCGGCTCGAAGCCGAACGCAAGGTTGCCTGACCCGAACACCCAGGAAGAATTCTGGATTGCTATCAGTCGGCCCGATCCAGGGCCGGCTTCAGTGATCAACCAGTGTCGAGCAAACGAAGGAGTTTGCCATGTTGCTCGCTCAATTTGACAAGCCCGTCTACGCACAGCGCCGGTATTTCGTGCAGGAGATCACCGGACTGGATGACGTATTCGATTTTCTTGACGAGTGGCCTAAGGAGAGGCGTAATCTCGCTTACGAGACCCTTGTTCGATACTGTCGTGAAGCGGCGAACGGGCATTGGCCGATCGAAGCGGCCCGCGAGAACTTTCGAGTGTTTCTGAAGCAGAACGGCAAGCTCGCAGAGCTTGAAGATGTCCCTCCTCACCTTCGGCGTAACACGGACGCGAAAATCGGTGGAATGTGAGGTGGAGACCTGTCCGATCTGGCAATTATGACCTCTTGAAGCGCGGCTTCCGGGGCAGGCGAAGTCTCACCCAGATCCCAGCCCGCGGCACCCATCCGTCGCTCAGGTCGCGGGTCCGACCGTTTTGCGGGACGCGAAGATCTGTGTAAGTGAGGCCAGGATCGTCGCCACGCTCTCGTTCTGCGATGAATAGTAAACGGTCTGGGCCTCCCGGCGGGCACTGACAACCTTCAGATCTCGCATCTTTTTTAGATGCTGAGACAGTGACGACTGGCTCATGTTGAGCTTCCGGGCAAGGGAATTCACGTCCCACTCTCGCTGGCCGGTGAGCTCGAAGATCTCGAGGCGCTTGGGATTTGAAAGAACGGACAGAAGTTCAGATGCACGTTCGACATCGAACGAGTGATCGCCGCTCATGATTGCTGCTCCTGACGGACCTTGGCAAGCTGGCGAATGGGCTCGGCCTCTTTTCCGCGGCTATACATATGACCAGCTGCTACATTATGTAAATGATAATGTGTCAGACATGGTGAATGACCGTCGATCTAACGGCTGCAATAGATCCGGTGCATCGTCTCTGCGGCTGCTTTTTCGACCGGGATCTCGAAAAAAATGTCCGAGTTGCTTGTCAACGCCTGAAACGTTTGCTCGATCAAGTCGTCTCTCTCCGGCCCTGCGAGATGGTAGCGCGCCGCGTAGCGGCCCAGCAACGTTCTCAGTATGCGCATGTCGCTCGTGGATAGACCACGGCTTCCTCTGTTCATGTTTTCCTCCCTGATATTACCGGTCCCGGAGGTCGCCCATATCAGCGCCTTCGATTATTCCGATGAGGCCCGAGATAATTTCGACAGCGCCTGAGATCAAGGAGCCTGCGCAATAGCGGCATGCCATTCGGCGCGAATGCTAGCCGTCATCGCATATGTGCACGTGGGGGTCCTCAAGATCTGGAGGGGCCACATCACCAAGTGAAAACTGCCGGAATGGATGCGGTCAGGTCAGTCGGCATCCCGCGTAGTGGCTTCGGAGGAGGCGGAACCCAAAGCACCAGCGGCAGATTTTGATCGCGGGGTTCGACGGGCCACGAGATCATTGTATCGAGACCTGAGGTCGGACATCTCATACTCGCCGCTGATCCACAGCTCGACCCAAGCCAGGAACTCTGCGTCATCGTCGATAGGCGTGCCCCGCGACATCGCCTTGCTGCGAACCTGATCAAAAATCACTCGCCGTCTGTCGCTGTCGATCGCCAATCCAAGTTCCTCGATAAGTCGGGGGCGCTAAAGGAAAACTGCGATACCCTCCGTATTGACGACATAGATGAACTCCTCCCATGCCTCGTGCAAAGGGTTCATTCCAGTCGGTGAGCTGGTCTTCTAGGCTTGTCACTTCCATCCGCCAATCATCTCCGCCTGAAGGGCGGAAGATTTCCACAAAGACCGTGATCCCATTGTCGGTGTACCGGCCAGAGAGTTCGGAGCGTTCGGATAGCTGCTGATGCGGGTTCATTGTATCACTGAGAATGTTTGTCCGTAGGCAATGATATCCCTGCCTTTTTCGGTTGCAAGGTGATTCAAGCTGAAGCTGGCAGATCGCGGTAGTAAGGTCGGGCATATGCGAAGATGGACATTTGGCCTCTGGCGCTTTAGAGTCATTCTATCGTTCGCAGACTGATAGGGCGCGGACGGCTGGGAGATGTTCCGCTCTTGCCCTAAGCAGGAGCGAATCCGTGTCTATTTCCATTGAAATCACTCCTGTCGAAATCGAAACTTTGAAAATCGCGACACCGCTATCGACGCTGAACAAGGCGATTGCGGCTATGGGACGTGCCGAGAGCTTCGAAGATGTGGTGGAAACGCTGCGCGCGACCGCGCGATCGCTGATCGGGTGCGACGGCATTGCCATCGTCCGCCGCGACGGCGATGTCTGCCATTACATCGAAGAAGATGCGACTGGGCCGCTGTGGAAGGGCTATAAGTTTTCCGCTTCTGCCTGCATCAGCGGCTGGGCGATGATCCATCGGCAAACGGTCGTCGTTCCTGACGTGACAAAGGACGATCGAATTCCCTACGAGCTCTATGCCGGCACCTTCGTCAAGTCCGTCGCGATGGCGCCAGTGCGTGTCGAAAATCCGATCGGCGCTATTGGGGCCTATTGGTCAAGGCCGTATTCCCCGGCCGACTGGGAAGTCGATGTGCTGGAGACGCTTGCGGGCGCGGCTGCCATCGCAATCGAAAAGACACAGGCAGTCCAGACCGTCGCCAGCTCCAGCAAGCCGTCTGTCGTGGATGGTGCGGAAAGCACGGAAGACTTTTCCAACGATATAGCACGCGTCGCTGGTATCGCCGCGGTCCCGACGATTCTCGATGTCGTTCTTCGCATGACGGGAATGGGCTTTGCTGCCGTCGCCCGCGTCACCGACGATCGTTGGATCACCTGCCAGTCGCTTGACCATGTCGGCTTTGGCTTGAAGCCCGGCGATGAGCTGCCGGTCCAAAGCACGCTCTGCGATGAAATCCGCGGGCATCGCCAGCCGATCGTTTTCGATGATGCTGCCGAAGAGCCGCTCTATCGCGACCACCATACGCCACGGATCTATGGCCTTCGCAGCTACATCTCTGTGCCGATCATTCTGGCCAATGGCCAGTTTTTTGGCACGCTCTGCGCCATCGATCCCAGCCCGGCAAAGGTCAACAACCCGCAGGTCATCGGCACCTTCAAGCTGTTTGCCGAACTGATCGGCCATCACCTCTATTCAGATGAGCGCCTCAAGGCGACGGAAGATATGCTCGAACGCGAGAAGGGCCTGTCGGAGCTGCGCGAGCAGTTCATCGCCGTTCTCGGGCATGATATGCGCAATCCGATCGCAGCGATCGATGCCGGCACCTCACGCCTCTTGAAGGAGGGTTGGACGGCTCGCAGCCCTCTCGTCCTGAAATTGATGAAGGCCAGCATTTCGCGGATGATCGGGCTTGTCGACAATGTCATGGATCTGGCAAGAGCCCGGATGGGAGGGGGCATTACCCTCGACCTGGCAGAGGACGATCTTGGCCTCACCCTACGGCATGTCGTCGAAGAGCTGCAGCTGTCTCATCCGGATCGAGAGATCGACGTTTCGCTCGATCTCCCGGCGGCACTTGCCATCGACCGGCTGCGGCTTGCCCAGCTGTTTTCCAATCTGGTGTCGAATGCCATCACCCATGGTGTTGAGACCGAGCCCGTCAGGATTGTTGCTGGCGTGAATGGCGGGATGTTGGAAGTGTCGGTTGCCAACGGCGGGCAGCCGATTTCGGAAGAAACGGTTGCCAAGCTATTCCAGCCGTTTCGGCGCGGCGATCTGAGGCCGAGCATGCAAGGGCTCGGTCTAGGTCTGTTTATCGCCTCGGAGATCGCTGCGGCTCATGGCGGAACGATCGAGGTGAACTCGGATGAGATCGAGACACGCTTCACCTTCCGCATGACTCTGGTCGGTTGAGGCTGTAGATGACTGCGGTACGGTTCGCGTCAGGTGAATTCAGGGGCTTTATCGGCTGACTTCTTGCGAACACATTGGTCTCGGAGAAGATTTCATCGGTATTGTTGATGAACGCTGAACAAATTCGGCGCTCACAATGCTTCGTTGCCATCTGGTTTTGACCACGGATGTGCTGGCTCTGATAAAGACGCGACGATGAGGAAGGTCGGTGCGATTTCGCCCGGCCTTTTTGTTGTGGCGACAGCTACGCACTTCGACACGCCATGTGGTGATATATATTATTTAGCGGTGGATCGAAACCGCAGGTCACCGGTTCGTATCTGTTCAAGACCGTAACGCGGACCGAGAACTATTTTTTGCTCCCCAACAGAGCATTTGAACGCAAGTAATCGACGCCGGGACCAAAGGTCGTCGGGGAGACGGTTGAGTGGCAGGGTGTTTCAACGTGGCCCCGCAGTTACCTCTGGAAATAAATCCGCTTAGCGGCTAGATATAATGTAACCAAACCGTTGGTTTACTATACCGAATAACGTTCTGCCCCATGCTCCAGCGACGTCCGGAAGCGCGTTTCAGAATGGCAGACCTGGAGAACTCCCCATAATGCCTGATCTGGCGTCCTGCCCGGAATCAAAAACTCGCGAACCGCATTGGGATGAGGCGGACCGGTTGGCCGCGATTGAGCGCTACGCCATACTCGACAGCGGCCGAGAAGAAGCCTTCGATGACGTGGCCGAGTTGGCTGCGGACATCCTTGAAGCACCCATTGCCGTGGTCAATTTCATCGCCGCCGATCGCCAATGGTTCAAGGCGGAGGTTGGCATCGGCACGGACAGCCTCCCGCTCGACGTATCCATCTGTCGGCACGCAATCATGCAGCCGGGCGTTCTTGTGGTGCCGGATCTCACCCAGGATGATCGCTTCAGAGGAAATCCGCTGATCCATGTCGCCGAAGGCCTGCGCTTTTACGCAGGGGCCGTTCTGGAGACGCCTGACGGCATACCGCTCGGTACGGTTTGCGTCCTGGATCGAAAGAGCAGGCCGCAGGGTATAACCGAGCGGCAGAAGCGAGCGCTTGAGGTGCTTGCCAAACAAACCATGGCGCGGCTCGAACTAAGGCGATCGGAATGCGCCGCGCGGGCCGAGCGAGCGCGGGCCGAGAAGCATGCACGTCGACTTTCTCTTGTTGCTAAGGCTTCAACGATCCTACTCGGGGCGGATGAGCAGGTTGAGGCTGTGCGAGCCTTATTCTCGCTTGTTGCAGACGAGTTTGGTCTCGACGTAGCGTTTCACTACCAATGCGGCGACGGTGCGCTCAAACTGGTCACAGCAGTGGGGCTGACGCCGGAGCAGGAGCAAGCCGCGGCCCGGATTGAATTTGGCCAAACTGTTTGCGGGATCGTCGCGGCAAGTCGGGCAGCGATGCACGTCACAGAAATCCAGACATCCCATGTGGCGCATGCAGTATTCCTTCGGCGGTTGGGCCTCGATACCTATTTTAGCGCGCCGCTGATTGCCGGGGGCGACTTGCTTGGCACTGTCTCGTTCGGTCGGCTCGGTAAAGCTTTTTCGGCAGGAGAACTCGACGCGCTGAGCGCGATCGCCTCTCAACTCGCAATTGCGATCGAGCGCGGACATGCGGACGAAGCCCTGCGCGAGAGTGAAGCGCGGCAGGCATTCCTGTTGTCTCTTTCAGACGACATGCGGCTGCTCAAGACGCCGAAGGAAATCGCCGCGGTCGCGGCTGAGCGACTCGGTGAGCGGTTCAACCTCAGCCGAGTGTTCTACGCGGAGTATTTCGGCAGCCTCATGAGGATTGAGCGCGACTATACGCGCGGTGTCGATTCGATCGTAGGTGAACACGATCTTGCGGCGTTTGGACCGGAGCTGCTGCGCGCCTATCATGAGTGTCCGGTCGTCAAGGTCGACGATGTTCAGACAGACACGAGATTCAATAAAGACGCTCGGGCCGGGCTCCAAGCAAGGCAAGTCGGCGCCTACCTTGATGTCGTCCTGTTCGAGGATGAGCATTGGGTCAGCTTATTGGCCTTGCAGAGCGCCTTTCCTCATGCATGGACGACGTCAGAGGAGGGCCTGTTTCGCGAGGTCGCAGAGCGCGTCAGAGCAGCAACCGAGCGCGCTCGCGCTGAGGAAAGCGTTCGTGAGCTTAACGACACGTTGGAGCGGCGGGTGGCCGAAACCAGCGCAGAGCGCGACCAGATTTGGCGCCATAGCCTAGACTTGCTCTCGGTGATTGATCTGGCACGTGGAACATTCGACACGGTCAATCCCGCCTGGACGGCAGCGCTCGGTTGGACGGCGGACGAGGTCCTGGGTCGGCCATTTGCGCAATTTGCTCATCCCGACGATGCAGAGGCAAGCGCACACGTCTTTGAGCTTGTGCGGAACGGCATATCGGTCACGCGCTTTGAAAACCGCTACCGGACCCGGGATGGCGGATGGCGCTGGCTATCGTGGGTCGCTGTACCGGAAAGCGGCAAGCTTTATTCTATAACGCGCGACGTTACCGACGAGAAAGCACGCCAAGCCGAGCTGGAGGCCGCACAAGACGCGCTCCGGCAATCGCAGAAAATGGAGGCGATGGGGTTGCTGACTGGCGGCGTCGCGCACGACTTCAACAATCTGCTTACGCCTATAGTCGGCACCCTTGATCTGCTCCAGCGCAGGGGGGTGGGGAGTGAGCGAGAGCAGCGTTTGATAGCAGGGGCAGTGCAGTCCGCCGAACGCGCGAAGACTTTGGTTCAGCGGCTGCTCGCTTTCGCCCGCCGTCAGCCGCTTCAGTCGGTGCCAGTCGATGTCGCTCAGCTCGTCGCGGGAATGGGTGAACTCATCGGAAGCACTACGGGTCCGCAGATTAGGGTTGTGGTCGAAGTGCCGGAGGATCTTCCACCAGCAAAAGCTGATCCGAACCAACTCGAGATGGCGCTCTTGAATCTTGCGGTAAATGCACGCGACGCAATGGCGAAGTGCGGCGGTACGCTTCGAATTTCCACCACAATGCAAAATGTGTCGTCTGGTCATCGAACGAACCTCCCTGCCGGAAAGTATGTCTGCTTGTCGGTCGCAGATACTGGAGAAGGCATGGACGAGGCGACGCTTGCTCGCGCAATTGAGCCGTTCTTCTCGACCAAGGGCGTGGGGAAGGGTACGGGCCTTGGTCTCTCGATGGTGCATGGACTTGCATCCCAGCTTGGTGGCGCACTCACCATCCAGAGTCGCCTCGGACTGGGAACCAATGTTGAACTGTGGTTGCCACTGAGCGCTGCTACCGCGGAAACCGCCGACACGGTTGCCGATTTGCTAGAGGTGCCACACACTTGCGGGACCGCACTCCTTGTCGACGACGAGGACCTGGTTCGGATGAGCACGGCAGATATGCTGGGTGATTTGGGCTACGAAGTCATCGAGGTTGCTTCCGCCGAGGAGGCTCTTCGTCTGATCAAGTCCGGGGAGCGCTTCGATCTTCTCGTAACCGACCATCTGATGCCTGGCATCAGCGGGACCGATCTGGCTCGGGAAGTTCGGAGTGCAAAGCCTGACGTACCCGTTCTACTGGTTTCTGGCTATGCCGAGAGTGAGGGCGTCGATCCAGACATTCCTCGTTTGACCAAACCTTTCCGCATAGACGAACTGGCTGCGAGTCTCGCGCAACTGGCGACCACGATCTAGCCTCCGTCCGAGAAAGGGCTGTGGCGTCTGAGCTTCTCGACGTCACCGCCTTAGAGGTTTTCAGGACAGTCGCTCCGATGTTGGAGCTCAAACGCTGTTCGTATTGAAATTGGTTGACAGCGAGTCACCTGAACGACGGGTTGCTGGTTCGTATCCGCTCAAGAGCATAAGTTGCGCGTCGTTCTCCATGCCAGCAACCGCTCGCCAAAATTTCGGCTGATGACTTGAAATCTCTTCTCATCCCCCCACATCGCTCAGCGCTGTGAAGGAATACCGAAATGCCATCATTTTTCGAAACGACGTTCGGTCCGGTCGAACTGGAGATCATCGACACTGCCCTTAACTCGTGGAGAAGCCGCTGCGGGCTAGCCAAAAACGATCCCGACGGAGTTATCGCAGCCGAAATCTGTCTCAACCTTTTCCGTGAAGGTCATAAAACCCTGCCCGAGCTAGTTCGCGCCATGGATTGCCACAAGGCATTAGCCGATCTTGCAGCAGCTCACGACCTGGATGAGATGCGCAGGCGTGCGGGTAACAGTTAGACGCCTGCAGTGAGGCTGGATCATCAGGGATAACTGTAGGAGGTCTTCCGATCAGCACATGTCAAGCGACAAACCTGTCGCGTTTCTCTGCGAATGATTTCAGCCTCGAGACTAATGCCGTGGGGTGGCAGGGTTTCTGGCACACCAGCGAGGCGGGATATTGTTCTTCAAGCTTCTGCGGATTTGCGTGGCCGGAGTGGAAAACGAACGGAATCTCGTTTTTCTCAAGACGGTCTGCAACCGGGAACACGTCGCCGTCGGCCAATCTGACATCAAGGATTGCGCAATCTACTGGGTTGTCGTCGAGAAACTCTAGTGCTTCACGGGCCGTCGCGAACGGCCCTGACACATGCCAGCCCTCATCTTCCAAGGTCATTTGAATATCGAGTGCGACGAACATCTCGTCTTCAACCAACAGCACCGTTTTAGCAGTCATGTCTCACCGAATTGGGCAATGTCAAAATGTGCGAGATTATTGAGCCCGTTACCTTGGTCTCGATTGTGGCGCCGAGTTGCCGCGACGATGTCGATAACAGGATGGTCCCAAAACCCGCTTTACCAGCCTCCTCAACGTCGTCTTCACCATTTTCGTTCCAAGTCAAAACTGTTTTATCGCCAGTTCTTTCCCAAGTGATAGTCAAGAAACCAGGTCTGTTGCCTAGTACGCCGTGCTTCACAGCGTTCGTGGCCCACTCGTGCAGGATGAGAGTGAGGGGCGTGATACAGCTCGTCGAGACGGGGAATGGTCCACCACTAATTTCAATTTTTGAAGCCGAATGGGGCGCAAGGATGGTGGCGATCAACTCCTCAAGATCGACCGGCTTGGTTCGATGCTGGTTGGACGCGAGCGTGTGGGCCTCTCCGAGCGCCAGCACACGGCTCTCTACGTCGTTCACGAGCGCTTTGGTCGTTGTGTGCGTGCGCGCGGCGATCCTCAGAATTCCGCCGATCATCGCAAAAAGGTTCTTCACGCGATGGTTCATCTCGTTAAGCATCAGCTCGCGTGCTTCAGACAATTGATTTTCCGCCGTGACGTCGACGCTTACTCCGATGAGGCGCGGCGGGTCGCTGTCTTCAACATATCGACCGAAGCTTTTGATCCAAGTCTGTCGCCCCTCGCCATCGATACGGATCGTGACCTCAAACGGCTCGCGTTTGTCCACCGCATAATTGAGCGCGCGATCGAAGGCCTTGCGATCGAAATCTGAAAACTTTTCAGTCACGCTGTGAAGGGAAGGGTTATCGCCGCTGGTGCGGAGCAATTCCGCAGCCTGTCCGCCAAACACGAACTGCTTTCGATCCGGATGGTACTCCCACACGCCGATCCCTGATGCCTCAATCGCAAGGTCGAGGCGGTCACGCTCCGCTGCGAGCTGGCTTTCGACGCTGATCGCATGCGAGATGTCGGTCAGGACGATTGTCGCGCCATCGATTGAGCCATCGATCGTCCGGTACGGCAGTATCCGCAGGGAGAACGTTCGCTGCCCGTCATGATCCAGTACCGTATCCTGATACTCGACGCCGTCTTCCATGACGCTTTCTACCCTGGCGTTCACATCAAACTTTAGGAGGCGGCTGGCGACATCCGATAGCGGACGCCCTCGATCGGTCGGCTGTAACGGGAACAAGGATGTTGCCGCCTTCGTGTAGGAGCGGAGGCGACGGTGCTTGTCCAGCACAATGACAGCGAGACTGGTGGACTCAAAAAAGTTTCGCAGATCGGTGTTGGCGACCGTAACTTCGTCGACCTTTGTTTTAAGCTCGTCGTTTACGGTCGTCAGTTCTTCGTTTGTCGACTGAAGCTCCTCGTTCATCGACATCATTTCTTCGTTGGAGCTCTTCAACTCCTCGTTTGCGGTTTCAAGCTCTTCCGTTGCTGATCGCAAACGGTGCCTTGCAGCACGCAGCTCACGCTCAAGGCCCTCAACGTGGTCATTATTGGGTTCGAGATCGATCAGATCACCACTGTCGAGGGGCGTGAATTGCGAAACCTCCTGAAACACAACCAGACGCGCACTCGCATTGAGAGGATCACAGACGATATCGGTTTTCAATGTCCCAAAGTCCGTCACGACCTCGACATTTCTGGCAATGACGCGCTTGCGTGCGGTCTTGGCCTGACGCAGAAGTGGACCGAGCTGCTCGCGCACGCCGGGCCTCGCCAAGGTGACAGCGCTAGCTTCGTTGATGCCACTAACCGGAAATTCGAAAAAACGAGAAAGACGGCCATAGGCGGCTACAATCTGCCCCTCGTCATCCAGTACGATACTGGCCGGAACATACCTTTCCATGAGCCGGGTCGTCGCCAGTTCTTCTACGTGCTCGCCAGCCTCAGGCGCCGGCGACATGACCTTCGGTCTCTGCACATCACGCCGCTCCCCGGGCAACGGTATTGGATAGGTTGGGGAGCCCGGAAGTCGCTCGAACAGCCGCGCTTTCTGATCGATGACGGAAAAGACGTTATCGAAACGACCTACGCTTTCCGACGAGCCGAGGAAAAGAAAACCGCCCGGACGAATGGCATAGTGAAGGAGTGGCATTACGGTCTTTTGTAGCTTGTCGTCGAAGTAGATAAGGAGATTGCGACAGGACACCAGATCGAGCTTAGAGAACGGCGGGTCCTTGATCAGGCTATGCCCGGAAAACCGGATCATATCCCTTATCTGCCCGACAAAATTAAATCTTTCCTTGTGAGGAACGACATAATGCTCCTGCAGCTCGTGCGGAATATCAGCAAGCGCAGCGATCGGATATGTCCCTTCTCGGGCGATCTTGAGCATACTTTCATCAATATCGGTCGCAAATATCTGGACGTTACAGGGGAGGTCGAGTTCACGAGCCGCTTCTGCGAACAGGATCGCGATTGTGTAAGCTTCTTCCCCGCTTGAACAGCCGGGTGTCCACACCCGAACCCCGTCCTCGGTATGTGCTCCCTCCTGAAGAAGCGGTTTAATTGCGTACTCGGACAAGACGTCGAACGAAGATCGATCACGGAAAAAACGCGTCACGTTGATCAACAGGTCGCGGAACAGCGCATCGCATTCGCTATGATCTTTCTGAACGCGGTCGAGGTAGTCGAAGCCGTTGTCTATTCCAAGGACATGCATGCGTCTTTCGACCCGACGCACAAAGGTCGAGCGCTTGTAGCCCGCAAAATCGTGTCCCACCACAGTGCGGAGCGCAGTGCACAGATCATCGACGTGGTCTGCAACCTTTGACGCTTCCTTCTTGTCAGCCCCCTGACTTTTGCGAAAAAAGAAACCGCCGATGCAGGCGAGGATCTGTTCCGGCGGCTGCACGAAGTCAACGAGGCCGGTACCAGTTGCCGCCACAGGCATCCCGTCATATTTGGCGGTGGACGCTTCCTGCACCACACAGAGGCCACCATTCTCTTTGATCGCCCTCAGCCCTGTCGAGCCATCAGCCCCGGTTCCAGACAGAATGACACAGGCGGCATTGGCATTTTGGTCATTAGCGAGCGATATAAAAAAGTCGTCGATCGGCCGGCGCAGCCCGCGCGGTTCTTCAAAGTCCTTGAGTGCGAGCCGACCGTCGTCGATGCTCAGACTTTTTCCTGGCGGGATGATGAAGACCGTGTCAGCCTCAATTTCCTCTCCACCTTCGCATTGTCGAACAGACAACTGCGTGTGCCGGTCGAGCAGTTCTGCAAGCATGCTCTGGTGGTGGGGGTCCAAGTGCTGAACCACGACGAACGCCAGGCCGGTAGGCACCTCGGCCGCCGCAAACATCTGGCGCAGAGCCTCAAGGCCACCTGCGGAGGAGCCGATTCCTACAACAGGAACAGCGGCCTCAAAGTCTGGTCGTTGTGACAAGTGTAATCCTTTATGCCGGCGACTGTGTTGGCGACGCTAATAGGGCGAATTGGTCTCGAGCTCCGCGAGGGTCAGCTTTGCCTGGGCGATAGTCGTCGTTGAATTCGCAATGGTCGCCAGCGTTCCCTCGATAAGAACATTATGACCATGAAGTAGCGGCTTTAATCTGGAGAGCGCATCGCCCAAGGCGACGTCATAGGCCTGTAGCAGGTCAGGATGCGTCCGGCTCACGTCGAACTGTGATGCAAAGATGTAAGAAATCTTGCCAGCCGCACCGGTGAGCTTCGACATGAAAAGCAGGTTCACGAATGCTTGCTCGTCCTTGCGGAAGTTGACGATAGGCGTACGAACTGTCGCCGGGCCGTCCGGCTTCAGAAACGAATGTATCTTGGCCTTTGCCTCAGTGTTTTCGGCATGCAAGCCCCGCGGGCTTGTCTGCAGAAGGCGGCAGTTTTTTCCGACAACATCCGCGTTTTCGTAACCCGTTAACTGTGTAAATTGCTCATTGACCAGGACCAGGTGATTGTCCGAATCCGCTCTGGCCAAAGCCAAAGCGATCGACGAGTTTTTGAAAAACTCAGTCAGTGGTCGCTCGATCTCGTGATCCATAACTAAAATCCTTTTTTTTAGATATGGCATCGCGATGCAAAAATAGGAAGACCGCAGCAAAAACTGACTAACTACCATGTTATTGATGCGATTATTGTATTTGCGCGAAGGCCGTCGCGGTGAGGTTCGCTCAACCCCTCTGGTTTCGAGCGAACAGCGTTGATAAAACCTCCCGTTGCCGCAAGCGCTGACTGCTTTTGGACCCTCAACGTTCGCACTTTTTCATTTCAAGGTTTGTCGGCTTGATCCAGACAGCTCGCACCCGCCTCCGTTCGCTGCCATTTTGGCTCTGATCTCTGGCGGAAATCTCGAATTGAGGAAATAAGCAAGCCCCCGGGGACAGGGGGGCGCCGGTTCGCATCCTATCAAGAGCATGAGACGGCGGAGCCGAGGAAAAAAGCTTCGGAGTTTTTGTGGCACTACTGGAACGAAACACGCAACGATCTATTTGGTACGTTATCAGGCAAAATGTTTGAGGGCTTGAAGCAGGGCCACCTCTCTCCAACCGAAACGAGACAGCCCGTGCATTCCGAACCCGTCACAGTTCTCGTCGTCGAAGATGAGACCCTGATCCGTATTGCTATCGTCGACGAACTGGAAGTAGCTGGCTTTCAGGTCTTCGAGGCCGATAGTGCTGCAGCCGCAATCGCCATCATCGAACGCCATGCTGATATCCGGATGATCTTCACCGATATCGATATGCCGGGTACGATGGACGGACTAAAACTTGCAGCATTCGTTCGCGATCGTTGGCCACCCATCAAAATCATTGTCACATCAGGCAGGTTTATCCCGGGCGCAGGTGAGCTGCCGCCCGGCGTTCCTTTTGTTGCCAAGCCGTACGACTTCGAGCTCGTCATTCGGTCGATACACGCGGCAATGACCGAGTAAGATAGCTCTGCACTGCTCACCAATTGCTGATGTAGCGGCCCGGCGTCTGGTTAACGGAGGAAGGCGAGACGCGCGTGGGAGGAGGTCGACGTCCGGCTATTCCGTCTGAAACCTTGTGGCACGCAAAGGACATTGGTCGGCCACCTTCATTTTTCCTGTAAACGCCTCGGACTACATATGCTTGAGTTTGCAACAACCTAAGGTGGCGATCGCGCTCGTCAAAAAAACTAAACGTTGACGCCGGTCCGTTTGCAGCCTATGTGTCTTAAATCGATCTTTTGCTTGCCGAGCTTGTCTACGGCGTGATTGGCACCGCGTTTTAAGCGAACTTCTCTTTCAAAAATAGTCGGTTCATACTCGCGTAGCATTTGCCTCGCGATCCCTCAATCTATGCTTTGAAAGGGTTCATCATGACCACTGGCACAGTAAAATGGTTCAACTCCACCAAGGGCTTCGGCTTTATCCAGCCTGACAACGGCGGCGCTGACGCCTTCGTTCACATCTCCGCTGTCGAGCGCGCCGGAATGCGCGAACTCGTTGAAGGTCAGAAGATCGGCTTCGAACTTGAGCGCGACATGAAGTCGGGCAAGATGTCGGCCTGCAATCTGCAGTCCGCTTAGTGATATCTGCTTCCCTTTGACCACGGATGTACTGGCATCGCCGGAAGCACTTATCAGTCTGAGGCCAGGCGGCTTGCCTGGCCTTTTTATTTGGTCGAACGACCGACGATGGGGGAATCCATGACGGAAACATACAGCAAATCTCGCCAGCAAGCCGAACTCGCCTTCGGCAACGTTCAATCCCAATTCTTTTCCAAGAACAACACGTTGGAAGAGTTGCAGTCGGAAGAGCACGCACGCGAGGCGAAGACATTACGGCTCAGAGAAGCAAGGCTTGCGAAAGAGCAGGCTGAACGGATCTCGGCAACTGCCGCGCTCGTCGCTAAACGCGCCAAGGCGCGCTGACCGCAGCATCAGCGTTCTAGGGACATACTATTTGAGAAACTTTGCAAACACTGAGCTCGTCGACCGACGATCCGCTGCTGCTAACGCGAAAGCGGCGCTCCTTGCCGCTTACCAGGTAGCCAAGACCGCCAACGATCCCGTACGGGCTGCAAAGCAGGCCGAGCGCACCGCACTTGTTCAAGCGCGCAACTCACGGCGTGTAGAACGAGACCGTCTCAAAGTTGAGGAGCGTAATCGACGCGACGCCGATGCGGCCGAAAAGCAGGCAGCTATCGAAGCTGCTGCGTTAGCGGAAACGGAGGAGCGCGCGATCGCTGAGAGCGCAAGGATCAGACGTGTCGTTGAGGATGATGCTGCCCGGAAGGCCGCGCGCGATCGCCGCTATGCGAACCGCAAGGCTCGGCAGGCCTAAATCGCCAGCAGACTAAACCGGGGCACGTCCCGGCTTGACGAAGCGACCGCTCCCGAGAGGGCCGCAGCAGGAGCATGCCGTGTCACCAGACAAAAACGAACTGCAGGCAATCAATACGGCTTGGCAGATTGCGATCCAGGAAATCCTGCGGATGATGATACGCGATATGTACCACGGAAGCGGCGAAGAAGCTTTCAAAACACATATCAAACGGATCGAAGAAGCCGCGGTCGACAGCATCCAAACGGACTTGCGGCTTCGTGGCACGGACGAGTGGACTGAGGTTTTGGTCAAAGAGCGGGCAAGCAACTTTGTTACGACGCTGCTGACATCCTTTACCTACGATCGTGCCTGATCGCCAAACCTCCAGGTATCAAGTAATCCGTGCAACCAGGTGCGGCTATCCTATCAGAACAAAAAACGGCTTGCGATCGAGCTTGAGTGCGGGAGCGCACCTGGAACACCGCCACGCCTGGCTCGTTTGGGTGCCGGCGTTATGAGTATCAGACCTTTCCTATCAAGCAGATCGTACGCGCTTTTGCGTCTCGATCAGCAACCGTAAGGAACCACATTCGATGATCGATAAACAAGATTTCTCCGTCAGTTCAAATGGCGACCGGTGGTCGCTTGAAAAGCATCAAGTCTCGGGTGAAACGGTGGTGGTGCATGATGCGAACGCGCCTTCAGGCGGACAGGTAACCCGCATTCCTGTGGCGGATTTCCTCAATTGCAATGTGGGCAAGCCCGAATATGAAGCCCTGCTGCAAATACTGGGTCAATCGCACCCGAGGCCGGAAAGCCAGCTCAGCGAGGATCAGGGTGAAACATCCTCGTATGCGACCGCGATGCGTTACCTCAATCTCGGTGGACGACGCCGGGCGAAGGTGCACGACAATGTCGTCACCACGCGGTCATGGGAGAATGATCCTTCGGAAGCAGAGGCTTTCTGGCAAGCAAACGTCGAAACTCTCGACGAAAGAGGTCGACGAGATGTCGCGCTTCATCTGCCGAGCATCAGCGAACGATAATCGTTCAAGGTATGGACTGACGCAGAGCCAGGAGCACCCTCCTTTCCTGGAGCCTTTGCCTTAGCATTAGCGGCGATCGAGCTTCACTCTGTAATCTGCGTAGGCCGCGATAAATGAAAATCTGGCAATCTCGGCATCGCAGCGATATCTGAGCGTACTGTTGCAGTCAGCAATAGCAGCGCGGAAAGTCGCTCCGGTTTGATGGCGAAAATTTTCATGAAGGAATGTGAGAGCCGCTCTTGGCCCAGTGATGGGCTTATCGAGCAGGCCATCTTGAACGAAGACAGCAAACTCCCAATCTTTCAACGCATCCGTATCGGATGGAGGGGAATCGCTGCGCAGGCACGCACTATTCGAAGCGCTATCACATGAGATGGTCTCAAAGGGACAAGGCGCCGGTTGGCGCAGCTGGCCCGAGCAGTTTTGGCATCCGGGCAGCGTAGAGGTAAATGCCTTCGCCGCAAATCATGTTGCGGCCGATAAATATCTTCTTCGCTGTATCCCGAAAGCTCACAGCAGTGTTGCAAAAAGATAATCGGATTGTCGTCTTGGCAGGCATCTGTGATCAGCATCGACATGCGGGTTGCCTTGAGCGCTGCCGCTAATGAGGCCGTCGATAAAGTCAATGAAAGCGCTCACTAAAAAATTAGTTAAACCGCAGCCCGTGGTTTTTGATCGTCATTCCAGCTTGTGCTAATCAACGGAGGAAACGCCGGTGTCCTGCAGGCGTGGTCGGCATTGCCGGCTTGAAAGACAACACGCAAAGGCCGGCTATGCTTCAACAAAACGTCACGGCCTGCGATGTCGAGCCGATCCATGTTCCAGGCTCGATCCAGCCGCACGGCATCATGCTGATCGCAGACGCCCGCTCACTTGTTTGCGTAGGTGAGGCTGGAGACGTAGAGGGCATCCTTGGACGAGCCGCCGTCGGCCGCCAGCTCGGTGATATCCTCGGAGCATCCGCTTTTGGACGGATGTCAGCCATCACCACCGGGCATCTCGCCGTCCTTGGTCGGATCGTGGGGAGGGTTCACCCCCTGAATGCCGTGGCCTACCGCTCGGGTGAATTCGCCGTCGTCGAAATGGACCTGGCCGAGGAAACGGCCGTAGAGGCGGTTCCCTATCTTGTCGATCTCGACGCCGCCAGCGCCCGCTTCGAGCGATCCGCCAGCGTCTCCGAACTCTGTCGAAGTGCCGCGACGGTGTTCCGCGATCTAACGGGCTACGATCGTGTGATGGTCTACCAGTTCCTCGACGACGACGCAGGTGTCGTAGTCGGCGAAAGCGTGGCGCCTGGAAACTACAACTTCATGAACCACCATTTCCCTGCTTCGGACATCCCAAAGCAGGCGAGGGCGCTTTACCTCCGAAACAAGGTCAGGGTCATCCCGGACGTGGACTACGTGCAGCAGCCAATCACCTCGGACAGGGACCTGCGGGACATCGACCTCAGCGACTCTACGCTCCGCAGCGTCTCGCCGATCCATATCCAGTATCTGCAGAACATGGGCGTGAAGGCCTCGGCATCGTTCTCCATCATCAAGGACAATGTCCTGTGGGGCCTGATCGCCTGTCATCACCACCAGCCGCGGACGATTCCGCTCACCGCTCGAATGGGTTGCCAGACGCTCGCGAACTCGCTGGCCCGCAAGATCAAGGCCAAGGAGGACGCCCAGCTCCACCGCGAGCGCATTCGTCTGCGTTCACAGGAAGACGCCGTTCTCACCCTGCTAGGGCAAGAGAGTTCCTTGGACGAGCTGTTTGCAAAGTCGGGAGAAAAAATCGCCAGGATGCTGTATGCCGATGGGTTTGCGGCGGTGCAGGGAGACGAACTCTACGTCCATGGCAAGACGCCTGATCCGATCGACATCCGCAAACTCGCCGACCACCTCAAGGTCCCGGCATCCCAGCAGACCTACGCGACGGCAAGTCTCTCTTCCAAATGGGACGAGGCGTCGGCCTATATGGACGTGGCTAGCGGCGTGCTGGCGGTCACCATGTCGACCGAGGTGCCGACCATCCTGATGTGGTTCCGCGCAGAGCACGTCGAAGTTCTCAAATGGGCGGGCAACCCGCACAAGGACACGGCGCACGACCCCGCCGCGGTCCTGACACCCCGCTCGTCGTTCGAGGCGTGGAGCGAGAGTGTCCGTGGAAAGGCTCGGCCCTGGACGCATGCGGAGGTGGAGTCTGCCGGTCGTGCCGTGCGTCTGATGCTCGAATACCGCAACAACCAGCGCCTTCGCGAGCTCAACCGCGAGCTGACCATCAGCCTGCGTGAGAACCAGGGCTTGGTCTCCCAGAAGGAATACCTTCTGAAAGAGGTTAACCACCGTGTCCAGAACTCGCTCCAGCTCGTATCAGCGTTTCTGCGCCTGCAGGCCCGTGGCGCGACAAACGACGAGGTAAAGCAGAACCTTGACGAAGCGCAAAAGCGGCTGAACGCTGTGGCTCTCGTCCATCGCCGTCTCTATCAGGACGAGAGCGTCGAGATCATCGACCTCTCGCGCTACATCGAGAGCCTGATCGAGGAAATGACGACCACGATGGACGCTTACTGGCGCGATAATCTGACGCTCGATCTCGCGCCGATCCTGATTGCCACCGACAAGGCCGTCAATGTTGGTTTGATCCTTACCGAGCTGGTCATCAACGCTCAGAAATACGCCTACGACGGCGCACCGGGGCCGCTTGCCGTCAAGCTCGAGCAGCACCGCAACTCATTACGACTGATCGTCTCCGATGTCGGGCGTGGCAAGTTGAAGTCGACCAAGTCGAGTGGTGGTTTCGGATCGCGCATTCTCACGGCCATCATAGACCGTCTCAAAGGGAATATCGACGAAGAGGACAACGCGCCGGGACTGCGGGTCATCGTGACCGCGCCGATCCAGTGATGAAGTGGGGCGCCTAATCAAGATCGGTTTCCCGTTTTGACTACGGATTTTCCAGCGCAGACAGAACCGGTTGTTAGCAGGCGAGCAATTAGCGTGGCCTTTATATCGGCTGGATCGCTGCACGCTATAGACGAAGTGCTTGAGGTTGAGCTTACGTTTTCCAACCTTCCGTTCACCTGCGGGCGCACGCGATCGTGGTCGCAAATGCCGCGAGCGATGCGCCAATAATGTGATCGAAAATCATAATTGTTGCATATGTCGCAAAACTAATAGACAGGTGCAGGGTATTAGAAACAATGCAGAGTCACAGATGGACGAGATTCCGAAACTGGCCGGATTACTTGCGGAAATCCGCGCCACTGCATCGCGTCCGCCGCTCGTGAGCCGTGACGACGCGGTTTCGGTCGACGCGATCTTATCGCGACTGGCCATCATCGCGAAGTGTGAGGCGTCACTGACGAAAACGATTGAACCAGAAACCGGTGCTATCACTCAGCTCGAAGACGGCACCAGTAAAGATTGATGGGGTCCCGGCCTCGTCACGAAGACATCGACCGTAAGCTCCCACTCGAAGAATTGACCGTCTGCGCTTCACGCTAAATGTGATCGTATCGAATTTGCCGCTCAAAATAGTTGCATGCGTCCGCCTCGCGGTCTCCTCTCGGTCTTCTTCAAAAATAAGATTGATTATGCTTTCGATGTTCATTCCTCTAGCGAGTTTACCAGGGTCAAGGCCATAGATGGCTGCGTAATTTTCATCTGCAACAAGTCTGTTGTCAAAGAGGCTCCAACTGAACAGGCCAAGAGAGGGTAAAGCAAACTCTGGAAACGAATGGTCTGGCAACGGTGTCCTCCTGTATCTTGCGTAATCGCACCACTCGTCATCGGAGTATAGTGCACGCCATTACAGTGGAAAGTACCGTCGAGAAGGGATTGTCGTTCGCGTCGAAGAGGAAAAGGATGCTCCCGCCTTAGACGAATTCAGGGCCTCGCGAAGAGTTTTCGCCGGTCGCCACCGCTCGATAGCCTTGGTATAATTGTGTGGGTCAAAGAATGGATGGATGACGAGATCCAAAAAGGCCGGGTAAAGCCTTTGCTTAAGGACTGGTCGCCACCCGCGTCTTCCTTTGTCTTTTTCATCCAATGACCTGAGCCCCATCGTCCCTCCAGTTTTCAGGAGAGTCTTGGGTTTTCAATCTGGCCCTATGCGGCCTGTTTTTCCATAGCGGTTTTCACTGCGAATTCACTGGGTGTGATATTGCCCAATGAAGAGTGCGGTCTGTTTCGATTATAGTCTTCCTTCCATGCTGTGATTTCGGCTCTGGCCTGCGTCAGTGACGAGAACAGTGTTTCGTTGAGGCGTTCGTCACGGAAGCTGCCGTTGAAACTTTCGACGAAGCCATTCTGCATCGGTTTGCCCGGTGCGATATAATGCCATTCGACGTGAGTGCTTTGGCACCATTCCAAAACGGCCATGCTGGTCATCTCCGTGCCATTATCGGAGACAATCGTTTGCGGCTTGCCTCGTTGGGCGATTACGGCATCGAGTTCCCGTGCAAGTCGCCTGCCTGAGAGCGACGTGTCGGCGACCAGCGCCAGGCATTCGCGGGTGAAGTCGTCGACGACGGCCAGGACCCGAAAGCGACGACCATCTGTGAAGGCATCGCTGACGAAATCCAAGCTCCAGCGCTCGTTGGCACGAGACGGCAGCGCCAGAGGGCGTCTCGTCCCCAAAGCCCGCTTGCGTCCTCCACGTTTGCGCACCGTCAGCTTCTCTTCGCGATAGAGACGCCGCAGCTTCTTCAGGTTCATGATGATGCCCTGCCGACCCAGCATGACGTGAATGCGGCGATAGCCGAAACGGCGGCGCTCGGACGCCACCAGCTTCATTGCCTCACGAATATCAGCGTCATCCGGCCGAATGCTACGATATCGCACACTCGACCGGTCAACGGACAAAACCTCACACGCCCGACGCTGGCTCACCCCATGTTGCTTGCAAACATGAGCCACAGCGTCTCGCTTCACATCGGGCGTCACCACTAATGGGATGGTCCGCCTCGTCCTCCTGCCGCATCATGAGGCGGCCAAACCGAAGGAGGTTGCAATGCCACAGCGCAATATGCCGCGCCCAGCGGCTGTCTACGGAATTGATATTGGCAAGAACATCTTTCACGTTGTCGGTCTCGGAAGCGATGGCGTCCCAGTCCAGAAGGTTCGTTTCCGACGCGACACGCTGCTACAGTTCTTCGAGCGCGCGGCGCCGGCGATCGTAGGGATGGAATCGTGTGCAGGATCTCAGTGGATTGCTAGGAAGATACAGGCGCTTGGACATAAGGTGCGCTTGATCCCCGCGCAGTTCGTGAAGCCCTACGTAAAGTCGAACAAGAGCGACATCATCGATGCGGAAGCGATCGCTGAAGCTGCCACACGTCCAACAATGCGATTTGCTGCACTTAAGAGCGAGGAACAAGCCGACCTTCAGGCTTTACACAGGGTCCGAGATCAGATGATAGGAACGAGAACGCGTCTGATCAATCAGATGAGAGCTTTCTGTCTCGAATACGGGATTGCATTGCGCCAAGGCGCGGGCCTATTCAAGGTCGACCTGCCGCAGGCTGTCGAAGATCAATCCAACGATCTCTCGTCGGCAATGCGTAAGCTGCTTGCAGACCTGTTTGCAGATCTGCGCCAGTTGGAACGGCGCATTGGTGACGTCACACGCGAGATCGAGGCGGTCGCTAATCGCGAGGATGTCGCACGACGGCTCATGACGATCCCTGGAATCGGAGCGTTGGGGGCAACTGCGCTCCTTGCCGCCATCGGAAACGGCCGACAATTCCAGAAAGCTCGCGATCTGGCCGCGTGGCTTGGCCTTGTGCCACGGGAATACTCGACCGGAGGAAAGCAGAAGCTTCTCGGCATCAGCAAGCGGGGAAACCGCTATGTTCGTAAGCTCCTCGTTCATGGAGCGCGATCCTGCTTTCGGCACCTCGACCGAACACGAGATCGATTGGGGAACTGGCTGGATGGCCTTCAGGCTCGGATGCACCCCAACAAAGCTGTCGTCGCACTTGCCGCTAAAATGGCCCGGATTGTCTGGGTCGTCCTGACAAAGCCTGGAGCGCTCTACGAACGCAGGGACCCTGCCTTCATCTGACGCTCCTGGCTCGATTGCAAGGCTCGGGAATAGTGATGACGAAACAGTGGATCAGCATGCCGTAAGTCCTGTGCAAAAAAGCGGGCCTCGTGCCTGAACCATTTATTGGGAACGGCGTGTGCGGATCTCATCATGGCCTGGCTGCAACCGCAGCCCACTCGCGAGAGGCCGGATACATTTATGCAACTGGAATCGTCATTTATGATGTCGCGTACCCTTGCACGGACGAGGCGGACCATACATTTTTTGAGGCGACATCTTTCAGAATGGCATTGTCCAGCATGGTCTCGGCCAGCAGCTTCTTCAGCTTGGCGTTCTCGTCTTCCAAAGCCTTCAGCTTGCGGGCATCGGACACCTCCATGCCGCCGAACTTCGCCTTGTATTTGTAGAACGTCGCCTCGGATATCCCGTGCTTGCGGCAGACATCGGCCGTCCGCATGCCGCTCTCCTGCTCTTTCAATATCCCGATGATCTGCTCGTCCGTGAACCGTGAATGCTTCATTCCGTCCGTCTCCTTGATGCTCTGATCCCCAAAAACTGGATCGTTCATAACTAGAGTTTTCCGCGTTAAATTCCCGGCTGGGAACAGGAGCGGAAGTGATGAAGGCATCGAAGTTTTCGGACGCCCAGAAAGCGTTCATTCTGAAGCAGGGCGATGACGGAGTGCCGGTGGCAGAGATTTGCCGCAAGGCGGGCATCAGCCAGGCGACTTATTTCAATTGGCGCAAGAAGTATGCTGGGCTGCTGCCCGACGAGATGCGCCGATTGAAAGCTCTGGAAGACGAGAATTCGCGGCTGAAGAAGATCGTCGCTGATCTGACGCTGGACCGCGAGATGTTGCAGGACGTCATCCGGCGAAAGCTCTGAGGCTTGTCCGACAGCGAAAGCTGATCGACGGGATGCTGGTGGATTGGGGCATCTCGATCCGACGGGCCTGCAAGGTCCTGAGGTTCGATACGTCGACCTACCACTACAAGCCCCGCCGCACCGGACAGGCCCCCCTCGAACGACGCATCAAGGAGATTTGTGAGACACGTGTGCGGTATGGCTACCGGCGTGTCCATGTCCACCTGCGTCGAGATGGCTGGAAGATCAACATGAAGAAGACACGCAGGATTTACAGCGAGTTAGGTCTTCAGCTGCGCAACAAGCATCCGAAGCGCCGGGTGAAGGCAAAGCTCAGAGACGATCGTCAGGAGGCCGTCGGGCCGAACGATGTCTGGGCGATGGACTTCGTTCACGACCAGCTCGCAACCGGCAAGAAGCTACGGATACTCACCGTTGTCGACACGCATTCGCGCTACTGCCCTACAGCCGACGCACGCTCCACCTACAGAGGCGAAGACGTAGTCCAGACCCTGGAAGGCATCTGCCGGAAGACCGGCTATCCGAAGACGATAAGGGTGGATAACGGCAGTGAGTTCATCTCTCGTGATCTCGACCTGTGGGCCTATGCCAACAACGTCACCCTGGACTTCTCGCGGCCGGGCAAGCCGACCGACAACGGCTTCATCGAGGCGTTCAACAGCAAGCTGCGGGCGGAGTGCCTGAACGCCCATTGGTTCCTGACCCTTGCGGATTCGCGCGAAAAGTTGGAGACTTGGCGTCGATACTACAACGAGGAACGTCCTCACTCGGCGATCGGATATAACGTCCCGATTGACCTGCATAATCCCGGTGGCACAACCAGCCAGCCATCGTGATCAGAGCCGGAAAACTCCAGCTTCCGGCGATCCAAGGTTCGGTCCCAGAGCATTGATACGACGGACTCTACCAAAATCTGGAGGAAGTTCAGGGTCTCAGGTCAAGTACCGTATCGTCGAGATCGATCTGGGCTTTGCCGAGACTCTCGCGCGCTGCGATAAGCTCCGCCCGAGTTTGTTCGACCTGCGCTCTCAGAGAGGCGATCTGCTGGCGCGCAGCGTCAAGGACGGCCTGTTTCAGTCGAATTACCGATTTTGCCTGCTCAAGGGCACTTTTGGCCTGATCGCTCTTTTGCGCGCTTTCGATCCCGCGTGTTGCAAGCGGCGAAATGCGATCGAAATCCTTCTGGGCGAGGTCGCTGTTTTCCCTGGCGTTATCGAGATCCGCCTCAGCCTGCGCGATCACCGAACCCTGTTGCTCCAAGTCCGCCTGGCTTTTGGCAACGTCCGCTTCCTGGGCGTTGACGTTGGCTCTGGCTTCACGAACCGCCATCTCATAGCGGCGCGGATCGATCTTCACCAGCGGCTGCCCGACGGTGACGGGTTGGTTGTCGGAGATGTAGATCTCTGCGATCTGTCCTGAGACAACGGGAGCCATCGAGACCTGGTCCGCGCGAAGGTAGGCGTTGTCAGTGCTCTCGATAAATCGGCCATGCACATACCAGTCGTATCCATAGTAGCCGCCAGCCAACAGGGCGATGATCCCAACGGCGATTAGTAGATAGCGGGTGCGCTGCTTTTTGGAGCCTGCGTTGGCTTCTGCCGCTACGACTGGCGGAGTGGATACGGGCGCATTCATAAGCATGCCATTCTGGAGAACAGTTCCGATGCCCCAAATTATTGCATCCGGAAGAATTATGTCAATTGGAAGAATTCTGCCGATTGGAATATCTCGTGCGATATTGTAAAAGATCGGAGGAATAGGGCTAGCGATGATGAGTTTGAGACGCCGAAACGCCGAGAGCGGCTACCCACGCGGGGAAGAAACTAGGGCCAAAATCATCGATACGGCGATCGTGCTGTTCGGTGAAAAAGGGTTCGCAGGCGTGTCGACCAGAGAGATCGCCAGCGCTGCCGGCGTGCCGCCTCCGTCGTTGCAATATTATTTCGAAAACAAGGAAGGTTTGTACGAAGCGTGCATTGACGACATTCATGCAGTTGCGTGGCAAGCGATTGGTCCCGCCGTCTGCAGGGCCGAAGATATGCTCTCAAACGAGGTGGATCCCGGCCAACTCATTGATGCATACTGCACCATTCTAGGGGCGTTTGCCGATTTCCTTTTTTCGACGCCTGACGGGTCACGCCGCGCGCTGTTTATCGCACAGCATCGCTCTCCTGGGAGTTCGGTCGCAAAGCCTCCGAAAAGCAAGAGTGAACACGGACAACGTGTCCGAAAGTGTTGCGCCGCTATCGTGGCTAGGGTGTGCGAAAACAGTCTCAGCGAAGACGAGGTCAACATCGTCGCCACCACGATCAATGGTCAATTGCTGATCGTCCACCTTGCCAGGGAGCATATCGAGGACATGGTCGGATGGAAGGAAATGACGCTCGATAGAGTCAAAGTGCTCAAGTCGGTGGTGACACGACAGACAACAGCTATTCTTGAAGCTTATCGCGCGAAATAGCCTCACTCTCCACAGCCGCTCCTAATGTTCGCACGGAAGACGGGGAGGGGGTCATCATTCCGAAGCTATCGGGCGTTTGCTTGGTAGACAGCTGGGTTCGTCCACGAGCCGTGTAGTCTCAAGCTTTTCCATGACGGGTCATCTCATTCTTTCTTGCCCCCACCGCGGTCATGCTTTTTGAAGCAGGCGATTTTCCAGCTTAACTTCGGCCAGTGCCTCGCTCACGTCGCAGATTTTGCGGTGTAGCGCTATCATCTCAAAGCTACTCTTCCGCCATGGACGAAATCTCTACAATAGAGCCCGATGAACTTGGATCGCAGCTCATGCCTGCTGCAGCACGACGGCTGGACGTAGTGCGCGCGTCGAGGTGCGGCGTTTCGCTGCACGCAATAATATTGTTGAACCCTTTTCGTGATGACGATGTTCTCATCCGTGAGCAAAGAGCTGCCACCGGTCTACAAGGCCGTTTTATAGACCGAGACGGGGCAAACTTGAATCAGCTATTTCTGAACACTGTACTTTTGGGCGGGACAACGAATGATAAAATTCAGGCGGTGTCCGCGGCAGGGTTCGACCAAATCGAGCTTTGGCAGCAGGATCTGGATGCCTTTCCACAAGGCGCCCAGCGACTTGGTTTGCAGCTACGGCAGGCTCGTGTCGGCCTTACGGATTATCAAGTGCTACTCGATTTCGATGGTGCCCCTAATGAGATCCGCGGGGAGAAACGCACCGAAGCTCTGCGCATGTTCGATGATGCGATTTGTCTTGGAGCGAAAACTATTCTGGTACCAGCGTCGACACGGAAGGATTGTGTTCCGGGCAGGATAGACGAAGACATGAAGTGGCTTTGCAGCGAGGCCGCGCAACGCGGCTTGAGAATTGCGTATGAAGCAATGGCCTGGAGCACAGTAAATTCAACCACGCCTGCTGCGTGGGAACTCGTGAAGAGGCTCGACCAATCCAATCTTGGTCTGGTCATTGATGCCTTCCACTTATTCTCAAAAGGGCGAACCATAAATGATGTCGTGGACATACCTGACGATCGCATTTACCTCGTGCAACTTTCCGATCACGCTGGCGAAATTGACCCGGCCCGTATCGTCCAGATCGCGCGCCACAATCGGCTTCTGCCCGGAAATGGGAGTTTTCCGCTTACAGACCTTGTCCGACATCTTCAAGATATAGATTATGGTGGTCCCATTGGTCTTGAGGTTTTTAATGATGAGCTAAAGTCACAACCGCCTCATCAAGCCGCGGGCAAGGCCATGGCATCTTTGCTGAAAACATGGCATGGACTTTGAGAGGCCATCCATCAACACACCATGTGAAGATGGGACCTCCAAAGCGGTTCGCCCGCCGACCGATCGGCCATGCGCGCCACCTTGCCACACGCCTATGCCAACTGGAGATCGATGGCATACCGATCTCCCCGGTCGAGCTGCTTACAGTCGCCGGTGAGATGCAAGTAGGGTAGTTCACCCGGCGCCGCCGGCAAGGTGCCGGCGACGGAAGCGGCGCGTCAGAGGTAATCCGACAGTGGCGACACGAACTGTCGATCTCCTGGGTTCGGAGCAACGAATGTGACGTCATCCGGTGCTCGGCGTGGCGTGTCGAACGACACGAAGATCGCTGGTTCCTTGCGGACCTCAAGAATGGCATGAACGGTATCACGCTTGAAGGTGATAAGCTGGCCCGGCGTCAGGACCCGCGGTTCATCGTCACCAATTTGGAAAAGCAGCTCTCCAGAATAGAGATAGAGATGTTCGTCGCAGTTTCGATGGAAATGCGCGGGCAGGGGATGGAAGATCTTGAAGACCCTGGCGCTCGCCTCCGGTTCATCACTCAAATAGGTGTCGACCAGGATGGTCTCGGCCGTGTCGGGGAATTTGGCCGCGATCGACGCGATGTCGTGATAGTGGGATTGGGTCTGATCTGGCATGTCTGCCTCCTCATCCATAGACCTTGACGATGTGGAGCTTGAGTGGCTCGGCCAGTAGCGTCTTATGCTGCTCGACCAGCGCTTGGAGGTGCGGTGTTGCGAAGTGGGCATCGAGCGCCGCCTGATCCTCCCAGGTCTCGCGCAGGAAGAATGTGCCGGGGCTTTCGAGATCTTCGTGCAGTACGAACTGGTGGCAGCCCGGTTCTGCCAATGTCGGTTCAAGCACGGCGACAGTTGCGTCGCGCAGTGCACTTTCTTTTCCCGGCAGCGCTTTGAAGACGGCGATGACTTCGAGCATCGTGATTTCCTTTCAATGTGGCTTCTCTCAACCAGACTTAGGTCTCGCCATCCATTCCGGAAAATGAAAAGATCGGAATATCGCATTCGTAAAATCGGAATGGATGGAAATGCAGATCCCTCAATTGCGCGCCTTCTGCGCCGTTGCTCAAACCGGCTCCGTCAGCGCCGCCGCCAAAGTCCTGAACAAGGTTCCATCGGGGATCACGGTGAGGATCAAACAGCTCGAGGATGACCTCGGCCGAGAGCTGTTCTTGCGCGACCGGCAACGCATGTCGCTGTCGCCGGCAGGGCGGCAACTGCTCGAACATGCCCAGCGCATCCTCGACCTTGCCGATGGTACCCGTGCCCTGATGCGTGATGAGGAAATCAGCGGACCCTTGGTCATCGGTGCGCTCGACGTCGTGCTCGTCGACTATATGCCTGCGCTGATCGGCAGGTTGCGACAGCGTCATCGCGGGATCACGCTTGAAGTCCGCCATCAGGCCTCGGAGGATCTCGTCGCGCATGTCGCCGACGGCAGTCTCGATATCGCGTTGACCGAAGGCCCGATCGTGACGAAATCGCTGCAGAGCCGGGTCGCGTTTGTCGATGAGATGCTGCTCGTGACCGAGATCGGCCATCCTGATGTCACCAGTCCTGAAGAACTCGACTGCACCGAGCTCTATGGGTTTCGGCACGATTGCTCGTTCCGCTTTCGAATGGATCGCTGGCTGGCCGCCGGCGGCCGAGCGCATATGCCGGTCCTCGAAATCGAGTCCTATCATACGATGCTGGCCTGTGTGAGTGCCGGCATGGGAGCGGCCTGGATGCTGCGCTCGGTGTTCAAGACGCTTCCCGGTCATCATCAGGTCAAGGCGCATTCGCTTGGGGATGCAGGCCGCACGGAAATCCATTTCGTCTGGCGTGATGGCCATTTATCGAGGAATGCGAGCTTGCTCATGGACGTGGCTGAGGCGATGTAACATCGACCGACAAGAGAGGGCGGCCTTGAGCAGTGAGGGCTGAAAGCCATCATTTCCATGATAGCAGCTGATGCCGCTCGTCTGCGCCTTGCGCATCGGGCTGCTGCAATTGCAGCTAGTTACAAAAACCTCATGAGTGTGTCGATGGTTCGATACCGCTCAAGCGCGTGTATCAGTCGAGAGCAAACGGATGTCTGGCCAGCTACCAGACGATATTTCGACCGTCATATGCCACGAAGCTGCCGCTGCGATCGGCTGAAAGGTCATCCAACGTCTGCAGCATGTTCATCGCGGCAACTTCGGGTCCTATCGTGATATGGCCCCTCGAATAGGGCGCTGAGAGCGTGGTTTCTACCGTTCCCGGATGGATGGCGACCGCGACGGCGTCTGGATTCGTCCTGCGCAGCTCGATAGACGCCGTCCTGACGATCTGATTGAGCGCGGCCTTCGACGCCCGATAGGAGACCCAGCCACCGAGGCGGTTGTCAGCGATCGACCCGACCCTGGCGGATAGGAAGGCTGCGATCGAACGCTCATCTCGCGCCAGGAGAGGAAGGAAATGCTTTGCGCCCAGCGCAGGTCCGACGGCGTTGACGCGAAACTGCGCCAGCATGACATCAGGATCGATCTGCTTCAGCGCCTTTTCAGGAGGATGACCGTCAAATGTCAGGACCCCGGTCGCGCAGAGCAGAAGATGGACAGGCTTTTCGGCAAGACGTCGCGCATGAAACGCGACGCTCTCCTCGTCGGTGATGTCGAACCCATCGCGACTTCGGGAAAGCGGGACAAGGTCGCCACAACGCGCGTCGAGCCGCAGGATCTCGGTGAATACATTTCCGATACCGCCGCTCGCGCCGAGAACCACCGCGCGATAGCCGGTCGGCAGGGAATGCATGAGATTTCCAGGCCCGGTTTGCATCATGCCTCTGCCATTGTCGCGGGCTCTGGCGCCTCGCGCCTGTCCACGCCGTCGTCACTTAGCTCCCGAACTTCTTTTCGAGCCATTCGATGGCTTTCAACGTCGGACGCTGCAGCCATTTGCTGTCCTGGGCAAGGATAATCAGACCGAGCGGCACCATCCAGAAGCCGAGGATCGGCAGAAACCCGGCGCAGCCGCACAGCACGAACAGGATGCCTGCGACCAGGCGGATCCAGCGCAATTCCGGCTTTCGCATCCAACGGACGAAGCGTCCGAGGGGCCGTGGTATCTTGTCGGCGTATTTCTCGACGATCGCATCGAGCTTCTGGGCGTCTGTCTTGTTGTCGTCTGAAACGCTGTTCTCGGGAACTCCGCGATGGTCACGGTCGCCGGGATTGTCGAGATGAGGTTTACGGTCGGACGCGCTCGCCTGCCGACCTTCGTTGACCGCACCGGCTACATTAGCAAGCAGAGGCAGCTCGGGCAGGTTTTCCATCGCGACGGAGAGTTTCGGTTGCCAGTTGGGGTAACTGCTGCTCGTGCCCGGGACGTTCGTCGGCTGCTTCTCGTCGGTCAGATCCGCCAGCCGAACGGCCATCAGCACGCTCGGTGTCCCGGCGACAAAACGATGCGCCCGTATTGTCAGGTCTTGCAAGGCAGGCTCTGCAGTGTCCCCGGCCGTGCTGTCTGCACGCGCATCGCCGATCGCCTGGGCTAGTTGCTGACGCTCCGCCTTGCGCGCTGCCTCGTGAAGTCGCGTCAGATCCGGCGAAACAATGCCATGCTCGGCACGGAGCGCGATGTCGGCGCTGCGCCACCATCCGGCCAGCGTCTGATGGTCATGCGTCGAGATGCAGGCGAGCGCGAGCAACGGGTAGTCGGAGGCGGGTTTGAAGCGCTTGTCATCGCGCTCGTAGGACAAGATGCGGTAGGAGAGAATTCTGGCTGCCGTCAGATCGCGCTGGAGGCCATCTGGCAGCAATCCCAGATCTTCGCCGATGACGAGGCAGCGATACTTCGCGGACGTTTCTGCGAGAATCCTGATCAAATCTTCCTGCGGATAGCCGACATAGGCGCCATCGGCCGGCGTTCCGTCAATCGGAACAAGAAACAGTCGACTGATCGCTGCGGCATGGTCGATCCTGATCGCGCCGGCATATCGCATCGCCGCCGTGACCATCCGCTGGAATGGCGAGTTTTTGCCGGAGGCGATCCGCGAAGGCTGAAAGCCCGCGAGATGCCAGTCCTGCCCGTTTGGGGCAAACGGATCTGGCGGACTGCCGATCGTCGCATCCGTGAGGTAGACCCCGCGCTCGCTCCATGTCGCCGACCCGTCGAGCGCCTCGCCAACAGCGAGGTCGAGATAGAGCCCGATCCGCAGACCGGCAGCGCGGGCGTGAATCGCTGCCTCCTGAAGCTGGCGATGGGTGATCCACTGCAGCCACAGGTGAAATCGAACGTCGTCGTCATGCTCGGCGGCGAAGGACACGACGACGGCTGAGCCGGGATCTTGGAACGCCTCCGGCCAGGCGTGCCAGCCAGCCGCGTACCCGCTTTCCACCATATGTGCCGACAAGGCTTCGAAGAGCGCGTGGCGTCGAAGCGGCTCTCCACCGTCGCGGACGAAGGACTGAAACGCGGCAAGATCATCGTCGCCGCTGTTGTCACGCGCCGACCGCATCCATATCGAACGCAAGGCTGCGAGCTTGGCGGACGCGACCGCTGGGTAGGCGACCAGATCGGTGTCGCGCAGAGCGGCGATCGTCTGCTGCGGGTTCGGATCCGCCTGGAAGCCCGGCAGCCTGTCGACCGCGATATAGAGAGGGTTGAGGAACAGCCGGCTGGACGGCTCATAGGGGCTGCAGCGTCCGGCATCGGCAAGAAAGGGCGCGTGCAGCGGGTTCAACCCGATGAAATCTCCTCCGAGCGACGCGACCAGATCGATCATGACCCGAAGGTCTTCGAAATCGCCTATCCCCCAGTTTCTAGCAGAGCGCAGCTCATAAAGCTGAAGACTGACGCCCCACACCCGTTCACTGGACAGGAATTCCGGCACGAAGCAGGTGGTCGCCTCTTCCGAGCCGGGCGCTCGCGGATTTGAGGCTACTGGCCATGATGTCGGTTCTGCGGCAATGTCCACATTTAGAGCACGCAGAAGTTTTGCCTTGGTCTCCTGCGAAATTGTCACAGCCGGCCCGTCAGGCGTTGGACGAGCCGGATCTATCCCATGCGCCTCGGCCAGCCGGTCGAGAACATCTCGATCAGGTACGGACGAAGATATGTCCGGTGCGATTTTCGTCTGCGTCATGGCGATTGTCCAATCGGTTCGGCACTCTCTAACCGGCGGCCGGGACTTTCGTTTCCCGAGCGCAGCTCAGGCGGCCTACATTCGTGGTCCGCCCCACCGCAGAGCAACGGCTGTCAGAGCACCTCGTTATCGACCCAGACGCTGACGCTGCCGCCGTTGGTCGGGAAAGTCGCCTTGCCATCATCGCCAACCACAATCTGTGCGTCGTGATGACCAAGGAAATCGATATAGGTCTTACCGGCGTGTCCCGCGCCAAGATCCGCGAGTTTCTCGCCCGCGTCGCCATTGGACATGACCACGACGCATCCCGGCTGCTCCACCGTACCGTGGCGGACAAAGGCGATGCAGTTCTGATGATCGAAGATGTCGGTCTGGGGTCCGTTGGCAAAGCGGGCTCTTGCCTCCATCAGCTTCGGCAGGCAGCCGATTGCCGGCATCTCTACCGAATGGGTCTGCCCTTCCTTCTCGTCCTGATAGGACGCGCCGTAGAGGTCGGGGTAGAAGATGCAGGGCGTGCCGTTTTCGCGCAGCAGGATCAAGGCATAGGCAAGCGGCTTGAACCAGGGCTCGACGGTCGCTTCGAGCGACTGCAGCGGCTGGGTGTCGTGGTTGTCAACGATCGTCACAGCATGCTCGGGATAGATCGAGACCAATGACCCCTCGAAGATCGTGCGCATGTCGAAAGCGTTGCCCTGCTTCGACGCATCATGAAAGCGGTGGTGGAGGGCGACATCGAACAGCGTCAGCTGGCGATCGACGAGATCCAGATAGGATTTGAGCGTATCCATGTCCGGATGCCAGTATTCCGCAACCACGAACAGGTCCTGGCTGACGCTGTCGCGCATATGGCCGACCCAGTCACGGAAGAACCAGGCGGGAATATGCTTGGCGGCGTCGAGCCGGAAGCCGTCGACCGGGATCTGCTCGGCAACCCAGCGCCCCCAGTATTTCAGTTCCTCGTAGACGGCACGATTGCGGAACTCCACATCGGCGCCCATCAGGTAGTCGAAATTGCCAAGCTCCTGGTCAACTTCCTCGTTCCACTCGCCTTCGCCATATTCGTTCACAAGCCGGAACACGCCTTTCTCGTCCGGCTCCTCGATGACGTCGACGCCGCTGAAGCATTTCTGGTCCCAGACGAATTGCGAATGCTGCCCGCCGCGGGCGGGGAAGGTGAAGCGCGTATAGGCCAGCGCCTCGATCGCCTCATCGTCGATCTGGTTGCGATCGTTCTCGTCAACGCGGCGGACGTGGACCTGTTCCTTCTCGTCCGCCCATCTTGTGATTGAAGACCACATCCAGCATGACGCCGATGCCATTATCCTTCAGCGCCCTGGCGGCGGCCTCCAGCGAGGCCCGGTCGCCGTATTTCGTGGCGATGCTTCCTTTCTGGTCGAACTCGCCGAGATCGAAGAGATCGTAGGTGTCGTAGCCTATCGAAGCTGGCCCGGCAGCGCCCTTGTAGGCCGGCGGAAGCCAGACGTCCGTGACACCCAGTTCCGAGAGCCTGGGCGCTTGGTCCGCCACCTCCTTCCAGAGCTTTCCGCCATCCGGATAATACCAGTGAGGTGCCATGAAATTTCCCGTTGCCGTTGGGTGCCGATCAAACCGGCAAATGAACGGGTACACCGCATGAATGTTCCAGCACGTAAAAGGTGGAATGCGCACTTTTTTCGCGCGGCGCCCAGATACGACGGAACCGGAAAGTCGGTCCTTCGTTTGAGCGGAAAATCGCGGAGAGCAGCCATGTCAGACATCGAAAGCGCCTTCGAATATCCAGCAGCACGCGCCGAGAAAACGGCTCGGCCGATCGTCCAATTCGCTTCAGGCGGCAATCATTACTTACCAGAAAGTACAGATTACGACCCAACAGGGTCTAAAGCTGCGTAACGACCTCTCAGACTACGAGAAGATGATGAGGCAGGCGCTAGACGGTCGCTATTGACCGACGTGCATTATACGCAGGCCCGACTGCAGCGAAAGCCGATAAACAACGCTGGGAACCACCATGGCATGAAGGCGCTAGGGCGGACATCTATCTGACAGAGATCGTCGAAATTTGAATGCAGCGTGTCGCGACCATAAGCTCCTGGCCGACAGGTATCTACTTGACGCTACGTCTCATTCGCTTCAACATCCTGTCGCAATAACGATCGACTAAGAATCTCCTGATCCGGGCTAAGGCACATCCTATCATCCTGCGGTCGCCGACGAGGTCATGCTGGCCGGCCTTCGACCGTTTCGACGCCTGACTAACAATTGCCCGGGCTCCCCGATTATTCTTGCCCGTTCAACAGTTGAGGTCAAAGGGAGCGAAATCTGCGTGCTGCCATGGGCCATCGAGATAGTCCCACAGGTCCAGCCCGATGATCCGGATAGTGCGCGGACGAAAGCCATCACTGAGATCCCGGTGAAGCGCATCCGCCTTCATGCGCGCCACCTTGTTCTGGACGGTGATGTGCGGCTGCCATTTCTGCATGTCTTGCGAGCCAAGCCACGCGACGAATTCCGCTTTCAGGGCTGCGGGGACGTGGTGCAGTGCCGGGGCCGTGATGACATAGGCGACGCCCGCGCCGAGATGCCGGAGTCCGCTGACCTCGGCCTCGAACATCCCTGCCTGTGCGGCGACAGCTGTAAGCGTTTCCCCGATCCGCTCGCGAAATTCGCCCGGCAGCCGGTGGAACATCGTCAAATGCGCGCCGAGGAAATTCCTGTCCGGCGGAAAATGCGCCTTGCGCAGGCGATCGAACGGCTCAATATCCTCCTTCGCAATTCTCGCGGTGAGGATCAGCGGCTTGTGCGTCTTCAAGCCAAATTCCCGCTCGCGGTCGCGCGGTTTCCCGGCCAGGCAGTGAGCGCTACATCGATCAGCCGTTTCAGCAGCGCATTGCAGGCGCCGTCGCAGGCCTGCGCCGACATGCCTTGAATGATCGCACCGTAGAACCGCGCGAGCGTGTCCGTATCGGTCCCAGCCGGCAGTTCGCCCTCCGTGACCGCGCGGTCGAAACGCGCCTTGAGAATCTGCATCGATGCCTCGCGGAGCGCCGCTGTCATTTTGGCAACGGACGCATTCTCTTCCGCATGCTGGAGAACCGCCGTCGAGACCATGCAGCCCCGTGGCTTGTCGGGCTGGGTGTCGCCATCGGCAATGCTATACAGGTACCGGCTCAAGGCTTTGTAAGCTGGCAGATCGGATGCCAGGATGTCTGCGCGGCAGCTGTTTTCCTGCGCGATGCCGAAGTCGAGGGCCTGACGGTAAAGCTCCTCCTTCGACCCGAAATTCGAATAGAGCGTCGGCGGATTGATCCCCATGGCCTTGGTTAGGTCGGCGGTCGATGTACCCTCGTAGCCACGCTCCCAGAACAGGCGCGCCGCGATATCGAGCCCGGTGTCACGATCAAGAACGCGCGGCCTTCCTCTTTTGCGAACAGGTTCATTCATTAAAATAGTGACCCCTATTTTATTTGTTGACATGGGCTTCTCTTCTCATAATATAGGGATCACTATTTTAATTGGCAACGGAGTGACGCATGTCCCAGAAACTGGCAGACAAGACTGCACTGATTACCGGAAGCTCGAGAGGCATCGGCCGTGCGGTCGCACTTGCATTCGCAAAGGAGGGCGCTGGCTTAATCGGCGTACATTACACCGCCAATCCCGACGCAGCGCAGTCAACCACCCGGGATATCGAAGCACTCGGCGTCAAGGCCGTGGCTGTGCAAGCCGATCTCCGGCAAGGCAAGCAGGCCGCCGACAATCTCTGCGCGCAATTTAGTGAGGCGGCACGCGCCGAGACGGGCTCAGCTGGGCTCGATATCCTCGTCAACAATGCCGGGATCGCGCCGGCCGTGCCACTGAAGCACACCACAGAGGCTGTCTTCGACGAGGTGATGACAATCAATTACAAGGCCCCGTTCTTCCTGATCCAGGCCGTGGCCGACCATATCCGTGACAATGGGCGCATCGTCAATGTTTCGACGGGGTTCACCCGGATCGCGGCACCCACGCATCCTGCCTATGCTGCATCCAAGGGCGCGCTAGAGACCTTGACCTTGGCACTTGCGCCTGACTTTGCGACCCGCGGGATCACAGTCAATGCCGTCATGCCGGGCGTGACCGAGACGGATATGAACGCCGAATGGCTGGCCTCGCCGGAAGCTCGCGCCAGCGCAGAAGCGCTTTCCGTCTTCTCACGTGTCGGCCGCGCCGACGACGTTGCCGATGTCATCGCTTTTCTGGCATCGAACGACGCACGCTGGACGACAGGTCAGATCATCGACGCCACGGGCGGCGCCCGGATTTGATCGATGCCCGAGCTCAATAGGTCTACAAGCTGTCGAACCACCGAGCATAGGGCGTGTTCCTGACGAGGTACCGGTTGAAGTCCGGGTCTCCATCGGTCCACCAGACCGGACCGCGCTCGCCGAGCGCGATCTTGGCGTCGTCGACCTGGCGGCGTGCATCCGCAAGCCTGACCGGGTCACCCTTTGCGTCCCGAACGGCTCGGCGCGCCGCCATCAATTCATTGACCAGTAGCTGTCGGGTCCCCTCATCGAGCGCAGGATTGCCTCTTCGCCAGAGGCGACCGCGCACCACGAAATAGCGTCCGTCCGGCGTGTCGGGATGGGCCGCAGGCGCGCGAGCTTTCGTCATAGCAACGTCCGCTGCTGCGGCTCGGCAGTTTCGGGCCGATGACGGTCACCCCGCCTGGCAAGTTCAGTTTGAGCCGTGAAGCGCACGTCGGCATCCCGATCCCGCAGGAATTCTTTGAGCGCCTCCAGCCCAAGGCGATCCCAGCTTTTGCCGCGATCCGGTCCGGCTGGCACCCGGGGCAGGAGACCCGGCTCTGCACTCCATGCCAGGCACCGTTCGAGCGATGCCGCGTTCAAAAGATCGCGTAGATGATGCGCCGTGACATAGGCGTCCGGCATCGCCCGATGCGCCGGCAGGCCGATCTCGTGAACGAGGCCCTCCGGCATTCTCTGGTAGCGCAACATCTGATTGGAAAACCGGGGCAGCTCGGGCCAGACCCGGAGCGCGCATTTCCAGGTGCAAATCCAGGGCAGACCGCCGGTCAGGCGAGGGGTGCAATAGCGCTGTTCGAAGGCGGCACGATGGGCGGCTAGAGCAATGACACCTTCCGCTTGACGCAAGACACCTGGCGCCACCTCTTTCCAGTAAGGAGCTCTTGCGACGTCCTCGTCGCGGATATGATGAATCGCCATGGTCTCAGGCGAAATAGGCCGCCCCGGATTGACGAGGTATGCGCCGAGTTCTTCGTTTATGGTCCAGCGCCCATCGTCGCCGAGCACCACGTCCTGCCAACCGATCTCGCAGACATCGTTCGCGCCATTACCGGCCGTTTCCAGATCTATGACGCGCACGCGAGATATTGACACGATTTCCTGTTCCCGATTTCCATTAGCTCATAGATCGAAACCGAGGTGCAGTTGTTCCTCGTCGTCGTTGTCGTCACCCCGCTAGCTCATCGACGATGACAGGTTTACGCCGAGCAGGCGAACCGGGAGCTTGAATGGGTATCCCCTTCCGGGAGAGGATCGACTCTTGTCCGCGGGCCAGGATGGCGAGCCCGTTCCAGGACTTCTGACCCTGACAGATGGCACCATATCCCGCGTGCTCCATCTCTCTCGACGGAAAAGCGGTTGTCTTGAGCTCCTGCAGGCAGACGACATCTGGTTTGTCGTCTTTCAGCCAACGAAGAAGAATATCGAGGAGCCGCGGACACCGTTCACGTTATAGGTCGCGATCTTCATGTTGCGTCGACACCATTCCACGGTCGCCGTCGGAACGATTGTCAGTTGTGCTCTCGTGGTTCCAACTAGAACCCGTGCTTTTCAATCTCTGCTTTTGTCGGCGGGGTCGAAATTTATGTCCCAATCCTTTTTGGGGCCTTTCTGACCGGGCGGGATCTTGTTTTCCGTCGCATCCTCCGAGCCGGTGATCACGGCCGGCTTCGCACTGTGGACGCCCGAGGCATGAGGATCTGCCTGGGACGGAGCGTATTGACCTTTAGCATCGTCTTCCGGATTGGCCATTTTTTCCTCCCTTTGGATTTCACTACGAACCTTCACTCAGGTGCGTAAGCCGACCAAACGTTACCGCGCTCGACTTGAGATCTTTTCGGTCAACGCCTCATGCCCCAGACGAAGCCTATGACGGCTGCAATGCCGACCGCGGGTAGTGGCTTCCTGCGGATCCTCTCCGCCATGTCTACGATGAGGTCAGAAGCTTGCGCCTTTGCAACGCGCACCGTCGCGGATCCAATCTCGCTGGCACTTTCTCGCAGCCGTGCAACTTCTGCCTTCAAGGCAGCAAGTTCTTCATCGGATGATAAAAGTGGTGACTCACCGATATTTTCCGGTTCACTCGTAGATGCAAGAGCCTCATCGACGAGCGGCGCATCCGAGTTGTTGCTGCGATCCAGCGCAGCAGGGGGCGCGAGTCCAGCAGGGATGGACGTCGTTGTCGCCGAGACAGGGTCCGAAGCCGGGAATGTGTCTTTCAGGCCAACGTCGAGTGCGGATTCGTGTTTTTTAGACTCTTGAGCTGTTTCCTGCTCGAGAGCCTCGACTGCTGGTGATTTCGAGGGGGTCATAGGCATCCTCCTGGGTTCCATCCACGAACACTTTCCGGGGTCGTTAGTTCCGTCGAATTCGATCATCTTCAGGCGACGAAACCACCAGCTCGTCCCTGCGTTTGAAGACGTGAACTTGCAAAACAGGAGAACGTCTTATGGCTGACGACAGCACAACTACGATCCGGGCGGTTTTCGACACGCGCGAAGCAGCAGACCTTGCCGTAGAGCATCTGGTCCAGCAGCATGGAATTTCGCGCCCTGAATTCTTCATCCAGTCAACGACCGATTGGAACACAACGGGCTCCAAGCCTTCAGGTGCCGACGCGTCGCGTACGGGAGGCGCGCGTGACGACGCCGCACTTGAAGGAGAAATCGAAGTTTCAGCCGACATCTCGGCCGACCGGTTCGCGGGGGTCCAGCGCAGTCTCGGCGATGCGGGCGCGATACGAGTATCTGGCCGGTGAATAGGTTCGGGCCGGCATCTTGCCGGCTCCGATCAGTGTGCGTGCAAGGATCACCAAACCGATGGCCGACAACCTCTCGACATACCGAGCCAAACGCGACTTCAAGAAAACCGCCGAACCAAGGGGCGAGGTCGATGTTACATCCTCGAACCGCCGACGGTTCGTGATCCAGAAGCATGATGCCACTCGGCTCCATTACGATCTTCGCCTCGAGTTGGACGGGGTGTTCAAGTCCTGGGCGGTGACCAAAGGCCCGTCCCTCGATCCCGGCGACAAGCGGCTCGCCGTCGAAGTCGAGGATCATCCGCTCGATTACGGCGATTTCGAAGGTACGATACCGAAAGGTGAGTATGGCGGCGGCACGGTCATGCTGTGGGATCGCGGATACTGGGAGCCGGAAGGTCGCAGTTCACCGGAAGAAGCACTTGCCAAGGGCGACTTCAAGTTCTCACTGGAGGGAGACCGACTGCATGGCAGCTTCGTGCTGGTGCGTATGCGTCACGACCGGGACGGCGGCAAGCGCACCAACTGGCTCCTGATCAAGCATCATGACGAGTTCTCCGTCGACGAGGATGGTGCTGCCGTTTTGGAAACGAACATGAAGTCCGTCGCCTCGGGCCGGACGATGGATGCAATCGCGTCGGGCAAGGGACGGAAACCGAAGCCCTTCATGCTGAGCGAAGCGGTAGTCGAGGCGGACGCCGTCTGGGATAGCAGCCAGGGGCTGGCGGCGGAGGAACGCCAGGCTGGCCACAACATCAAGCCAAAGGCGTCGAAGAAGCCGGCTATGGCAAAAGGTGTATCGTCGGAGATGCCGGACTTCATTGCGCCGCAGCTCTGCGAGACCCTGGATCGCCCACCCTCCGGCAAGGGCTGGATCCACGAGATCAAGTTCGATGGCTACCGCATCCAGATGCGGGTGGAGGATGGAGATGTTACACTCAAGACCCGCAAGGGTGTCGACTGGACGAAAAAGTGGGCGGCTATCTCCGCCGCTGCGTCATCTCTTCCCGACTGCATCATCGATGGCGAAATCTGCGCACTTGATGAAAACGGAGCACCCGATTTTGCCGCGCTGCAGGCGGCGCTATCGGAAGGCAAGACGGACGAACTTGTTTACTTTGCCTTCGACCTCCCATTTGCCAGTGATGAGGATATGCGCGAATTGCCCCTCACCAAGCGTAAGGACCGACTAGCCGGACTTCTCTCTCACGCTAGCGGCGATCCGCTTCTGCGGTTTGTCGAGCATTTCGAGACCGGCGGCGATGCCGTGCTGAAGTCCGCCTGCCGTCTATCATTGGAGGGAATCGTATCGAAGCAGGCCACCGCGCCATATCGATCCGGCCGCTCAGATACCTGGGCTAAGTCGAAATGTCGTGCCGGGCATGAGGTAGTGATTGGCGCATATGCGAAGACCAAAGGCCGGTTCCGCTCGCTGCTTGTCGGCGTCAATCGTGGCAGTCACTTCGTATATGTCGGCCGGGTCGGCACGGGTTACGGGGCAAAGGTCGTGGAGAGATTGTTGCCGAAGCTTAAGGCGATGGAGGCATCGAAATCGCCATTCACCGGCATCGGCGCGCCAAAGAAATCGGTCGACATCGTCTGGCTGAAACCTGAACTTGTCGCAGAAATCGAGTTCGCCGGATGGACCGCCGACGGTCAGGTCAGGCAGGCTGCCTTCAAAGGCTTGCGGGAAGACAAGCCGGCGCAGGAGGTGGAAGCGGAAACGCCGACATCTCCTTTGCAAACCAAAGTGCCTGGCCCTGAGGCGGACAAGCCTGCCCCGAAGGGCCTTCGCAAGGGTGCGAAGGTGGACGTCATGGGCGTGATGATCTCAAGCCCGGATAAGCCGCTCTGGCCGGATGCCGGCGACAAAAAGCCAGTGACCAAGCTTGATCTGGCTCGCTATCATGAGGCTGTTGGGTCATGGTTGATCGAGCACATCAAAGGTCGTCCCTGTTCGATTATCCGTACGCCTGACGGGATTGGCGGCGAGCAGTTCTTCCAGCGCCATGCCATGCCGGGCACATCCAACTTGCTCGAACTCGTCACAGTGTTCGGCGACAAGAAAGCATATCTGCAGATTGACCGGATCGAAGGGCTGGTGGCGATTGCCCAGCTCGGCGGCGTCGAACTTCATCCGTGGAATTGCGAACCCGGTCAGCCCGAGGTGCCAGGCCGCCTGGTCTTCGATCTCGATCCCGGTTCAGATGTCGAATTCTCTGCCGTGGTGGACGCAGCGCGGGAAATCCGTGATCGCCTAGAGGAAGTGGGCCTCGTCAGCTTCTGCAAGACGACGGGTGGAAAGGGCCTGCATGTCGTCACACCCTTGGCTGTGCAGAAGGGCAAGAAACTGAGCTGGGACGACGCGAAGGGCTTTGCCCATGACATCTGCGAACAGATGGCCCTCGAAAACCCGGAGCTTTACCTCATCAAGATGGCAAAGAACCAGCGCGATGGCCGCATCTTCCTCGACTATCTGCGCAACGATCGGATGGCGACGGCTGTGGCACCGTTGTCTCCGCGGGCTCGCCCCGGCGCGACAGTTTCCATGCCGCTCAATTGGACACAGGTCAGAGCGGACCTCGACCCGAAGCGATTCACGGTAAGGACCGTGCCTGATCTTTTGAAGAAGAGTACGGCTTGGCAAGATTATCGTGACGGAGAAAGACCTCTTGCGCAGGCTATCACACGGTTGGCGAAGCTAACGAAATGACAAGCTCGGGCCGCAGCCTGCGGAAGCTCTCAGAGCTTTTGACGAGTTCAGGTTTTTAATGAGGGCGTGCGTAATTTCGTTTGGGCTCAATTTGTCGCGAGATCGGCGCGATCACTCACCGCGAAACAGCCCAACAACCTGCCTGAATAGGCGAGTTCTTTTGATGCGATCCTTTGCCATCTCTTTTCGTGCGCGGTCCTGATAGAGGCTTAAAAGGCCGGCACTGATGATAAGTTGCTCGGCTAGACGAGAGGCCGTAGTGAGTACAACGGCCTCTCGTCGTTATGCCGAACGCGGCGGGGCTCAAATGATTGGCTTGCCGCCAGTAACGGCGATCGTCGCGCCGGAGACGTAGCTCGACAACGGGTCGGCGAGCATCACGTATGACGTTGCCAGCTCCGCCGGCTGTCCCGGCCGCTGCATGGGAACCTGCTTGCCGAAATTCTTCACGTTCTCATCCGGCATGGTCGATGGGATCAGCGGCGTCCAGATCGGGCCGGGTGCAACCGCATTGGCACGAATGCCCTTGTCCGCCAGCATCTGCGCAAGGCCGGCCGTGAAGTTCTGGATCGCTCCCTTGGTAGTCGCATAGGCGAGGAGATGCGGGCTGGGGCTGTCGGCATTGATCGAGGCCGTGTTAATAATCGCACTGCCGGGCTTCATGTGCGCGACAGCGGCCTTCGTCAGATAGAACATCGCGTGGATATTCGTCCTGAAGGTCAGCTCCCATTCCTCGTCGCTGATATCGCCGATATCCGAAAAGCTTGCCTGGTGCGCGGCATTGTTGACGAGAATGTCGATCCCGCCGAGTTCAGCGACCGCGGTCTCGATGATGTGACGGCAGTGCTCCGAGTTCTGGATGTCGCCGGGGACGAGAACAGCTTTGCGGCCAGCCTTTTCGACCCAGGATTTCGTCTGCTCGGCGTCGCTGTCCTCGTCCAGGTAGGAGATCAACACGTCCGCGCCCTCGCGCGCATATGCAATCGCAACGGCGCGTCCGATCCCACTGTCGCCGCCAGTGATGACGGCTCTCTTTCCGGCAAGGCGACCGGAGCCGCGGTAGCTGTCTTCGCCGTGATCAGGGATCGGCGACATCGCATTAGTCGATCCTGGCATCTGCTGGCGTGGCGTCTGGAACGGTGGTGTCGGATAGTTGGTCATATCTCTTCCTTGTTATCTGAGTTGGTCGCCGACGGCCCTTCAATGACACCGCCGGCCGTTCCAACAATTAGGCGCTGCGAGCCTGCGCCGGGTGACGACCTTCGGCGAACTCTTCGACGATTTTCGCGCAGAAGGCGGGCAGGTCGTTCGGGTTGCGGCTTGTCACCAGGCCCTTGTCGGTGACGACTTCCTGGTCCACCCACGTGCCGCCGGCATTGCGGATGTCGGTCGAGACAGTCGGATAGGACGTCAGCGTGCGCCCCTTCACGACATCGGCTTCGACTAGGATCCAGGGTCCGTGGCAGATAACGCCGACCGGCTTCTGCTGCGCGAAGAAGTCGTGCACAAACGAAACGATTTTTTCGTCTCCGCGTAGCTTGTCAGCCCCCACACTGCCGCCAGGGATTACGAGGCCGTCGAAATCACTTGCCGAAACCTCGGATACCGCCTTGTCGACCGTGTAGCTGTTGCCGGGATCCAGATCGCCGTTGACCGTGTCTGCCGATCCGGGCTTCGACCCGATGACGACCACCGTGCCGCCTGCGTCTTCCACAGCCTGTCTGGGCTTGGAGAATTCCACGTCTTCCGTCCCGCGGGGTGCGATGAGGATTGCAATAGTCTTGCCCTCAAGGGTCATGTCTCTCTCCTGGTTTTTTTGTTGAAGGTGTTCGACGAAGTGGAACCTTACTTGTTCAGGTCGGTCGCCATCTGCAGATGGTGCTCCAGCGCCGGACGGGTACTGGCGGCCCATGCCTTCAGGTCGGCATTGTCGCCGCTGTCGCCGTAACGCTTGAACAGATCAACGGCGTCCTTGTGGGCGTCTTCCTGATCCGAATGGTACTGCTTGGTGAAATCGGCGCCCTGCAGGCCCTTCAGCTTGTTCAGCATGTCCTGCTGCGACGACGTCATCGCTGTCGGGATCTGGGCCTGGACCTTTCCGCTGGTCACCAGGCCCTTGAGCTCGCCCGTCGTCTTTTCATGGTCGGCGATCATCTGCTGAGCGAACGCCTTGGTAGCGTCATCAGAGCGTTCCAGAGCGAGCTTGCTGGATTCGATCTCGAACATATCGCTGGTGGCGGCTTCTGCCACGAAGTCCTCGGTTTTCGGGGCCATCCCGAGCATGGAGTTCACACCGGTCTTCTCGGCTGCGGACTGGGCGAATACGGGGGATGCGATCAGCAAGGCGAGGCCTGCGAAGGCAATGGTCTTCTTCATGAGGGTGAGCTCCGTTTGCGGGGTTGCTCTGTGAGAACCTTCACTGCGCCGGATTGTTCCTGCCGACGACTGTAATCATCTTGAAGCGGAAGCTCTTATAACGAATGGAACATCGCTCCGGGCCTTTCGTTTCGTCCCGCTCAACAAGCAAAGAGGCAGAGATGGCACACGAAGACGACGATCTGGGCAAGGTATGGAAGCTGATCGAGAAGATCGGGTTCTGCATGTTGACGACACAGTCAGGCAGTGACCTGCGCGCCCGACCGATGGCTGCCCACGCCGAGGAGATCGAGAACGCGATCTACTTCTTGACAGACGTTGCCAGCCACAAAGACGACGAGATCGCCCGCCACCCGAACGTCTGCCTCGCCTTCGCGGATTCGAAAGGACAGAAATACGTCTCGATCTCCGGCACGGCGGAAGTGCAGAACGACCGTGAAAAGATCCACGACCTCTGGGCGACGCCCGCAAAGGCTTGGTGGGACAATGCCGACGATCCGTCCATCCGGGTGCTGAAGATCATCCCGTCATATGCGGAATACTGGGACAGGCCCGGCACGGTCATCAGCTACATCAAGATGGCGGCAGCAGCGGTGAGCAGCTCGCGTCCGGACATGGGCGACAGCGCCAAAGTGGAGATGTAGGCGCAGTCAAGACTGGTCGGTGTCGAGGCAGGGGAACCGTGTCTGGCACCGATCCCCGTCCGGGCCGGTCATAAATTCGCATCCCATGGCTGCTCGCCGTCGCAGTGTCGAGAAGCTCACGCCCGCGCCAAACGACTTCACCAGCTCTGTCCTTACATATGAGCCCTTGGTCCCGCAGCGTCGGCACTCGACGTCGATAACTTGCAAGCGGACATCCTTCAGTTTCGGACCGGTACAGCTCTCGGGTGGCGGGCAGCGTCGCGCCATCGTCTCTCCATGGCCGGCCTCATGCCGGAGCGGGGGCTGACTATACGACACGGAATCCACAGACAAGGCGCCGGGAATGATAAAAATATTTTCAATGGCGACGCCCATTTCGCGCGGATGCCTACGAAATTGATTCCGCTTGCTAATCTTCCGAATAACTAATTCACAGGAATACATTCCTCAATCTCGGTCGCCTTGACACCCGTTTCTGAAAATGGAACATACGCAGAACATCAGCTTTTGTACGGCATGAGGCCGTCGGATTAAACGCTACCCGGAAGGATTCTAGCGAACGATGTCGGCTGTGCGGGCGATAGCGATCTCTGAACTGCGTGAACGCATAGCCGCCATGGAGGGCGGCCTGGCGAAGCAGAAGGTATGCCTGCCATTTGGAGTGCCGGACATCGATGCTCATCTGCCCGGAGGCGGGCTCGCTTATGGTGCGCTGCACGAGTTCGCAGGCGGTGGATCGGGCACGGTCGATGGAGCGGCTGCAGCCCTCTTCGCAGCTGGGGTCGCCGCGCGGACGAGAGGGCCGGTGGTCTGGTGCCTGACGAGGCCAGACCTGTTCTTTCCAGCACTCGCTCAGGTCGGTCTGCATCCGAGCCGAGTTGTCTTCGTGGAAGCGGGCAAGGAAGAGGAGGTGCTCGCATCAATGGAAGAGGCGCTGTCATATGGGGGTCTCGGTGTCGTCGTCGGAGAGCTCGTCCGCCTGCCGATGGTCGCCTCCCGTCGTCTGCAACTCGCTGCTGAGCGAACGGGGACGATGGCTATCGTGGTGAGACGCTGGCGTCGGCAGACGGAGGCGTCGGATTTCGGCCAGCCGACCGCGGCCACGACGCGTTGGAGGGTCAGCGTCCTTCCGTCCGAGACGCTGCCCGTTCCGGGCGTCGGCCGGGCGCGGTGGTTTCTCGAGCTAATGAGAGTAAAGGCGGGGGAATGTGCTGAGTTTTGCGTAGGAGCATGTGATGGGCAGGGTCGTATCGATATATCTTCCGGATCTGCCAACGGATCGAATACGGCGCGACGATCCGTCAATTCCTGACGACCAGCCCATCGCCGTCGTCGCCCGGAGCGGTTCGAAGCGCTGGGTAGCGGCCTCTGACGCCGCCGCGAAGGCGGTGGGCGTGAAGGTCGGGATGCCGGCCGCCAAAGCACAGGCTCTCTTTCGCGACCTCATGCTCGTCGATGCTGACCCTGCAGCGGATGCCCGAGCGCTGGAGCTCATCGCACTGTGGGCGCTCCGGCACTATTCGCCGATCGTCGCGGTGGACGGTACGGACGGCCTCGTCCTCGACACAGAAGGTGCTGATCACCTGCAGGGCGGGGAACTTCGGATGGTGACCACCATGTTCAATTCTTTCCACGGCAAGAAGCTCAAAGCCCGCATCGCTATAGCCGATAGCTGGGGTGCGGCCCACGCGTGCGCCCGAGCGATCAAGCGCGAGACCGTCATCGTTCCACCGACCGAGACATTCCGGGCTGTCGAGAAGCTGCCGATCTCGTTGCTGCGGTTGCCGGAAAAAGTCGTCGCTGACCTCCGAGTTCTTGGTTTCCAAACCATCGGAGAGCTGTCGAACACTCCGCGCGCGCCGCTCGCCCTGCGCTTCGGGCCCGAAGTCGGGCGTCGCATCGACCAGACCCGTGGCACCATGGCAGAACCGATCGATCCCATCCGAACCGCCGAGATGGTCGAAGTCTCCCGCAATTTCCAGGAACCGATCGGCTCGGCTGAGACAATCAACAAATACGTAGGCCGCCTGGTGGTCCAGCTCGTCGCCGAACTCGAGACGCGGGGACTGGGCGTCCGACGCACCGATCTCTTCGTCGAGAAGGTCGACAATACCCGCCAGGTTATCCGCGCCGGAACCGCCAAGCCCGCCCGCGACATCGCGTGGCTGACCAAGCTCTTCCGCGACCGCACCGAGAAGATCGAGCCGGGTTTCGGCATCGAAAAGCTGACCCTCGTCGCTGCGGCCGCCGAGCCGCTCGAAGAAGAGCAGCGCGCGTCCTTGCTCATAGAAGAAAAAATAAAGGACATCACTCCGTTGATCGACATCTTCGGCAACCGTGGCCAGCGCGTGTACCGTCTCGCTCCTGTCGCGTCCGACGTTCCGGAGCGCAGCGTCCATCGCATCTCCGCCGTCGCCGACGTCGCTGAGGAAAGCTGGGTCGGGCACTGGCGTCGTCCCGTCCGGCTGCTCGCGCGCCCGGATCAGATCGAGGCCATCGCGCTACTGCCCGACCACCCGCCGCGCGCCATTGTCTGGCGTGGCAATCGCCACAAGGTCGTCCGAGCCGACGGGCCGGAACGCATCTTCGGCGAATGGTGGCGCAGGCCCGCGGAGCTGGAGGCCGTGAGGGATTATTTCACGATCGAGAACGACCACGGCGAGCGCTTCTGGATCTACAGGGCCGGCGACGGCGTCGATCCGGAGACCGGAAGCCATCGCTGGTTCATGCACGGGATATTTGCATGAGGTACGCCGAACTCCAGACCACGACCCATTTCTCTTTCCTGCGCGGCGCGTCTTCGGCGGACGAACTGTTCGCGACCGCCAAGGAGCTCGGGATCGAAGCGCTGGGCGTCGTCGACCGCAACTCGCTCGCCGGGATCGTCCGGGCGCTCGAGGCGTCGCGCGCGACCGGCCTTCGCCTCGTCGTCGGATGCCGGCTCGATCTTCAGGACGGCATGTCGATCCTCGTCTATCCCACGGACAAGGCGGCATACTCCCGCCTGACGCGTCTGATAACACTCGGCAAGCGCAGGGGCGGGAAGAACAACTGCATCTTGCACTTCGACGATCTTCCACTCTACGCCGAGGGACTCATCGGCATCCTCATTCCGGACCTGCCCGACGATGCTTGCGCCGTCCAGCTCCGGCGGATGAAGGACGTGTTCGCAGACCGGGCTTACGTCTCGCTCTGTCTCCGGCGTCGGCCAAACGACCAGATGCGGCTCCACGAGCTGTCGAACATGGCGTCTCGTTACAAGGTGAAGACGGTCGTCACCAACGATGTCCTGTTCCATGAGCCCGGCAGGCGTCAGCTTCAGGACATCGTCACCTGCATCCGCGAGGGCACGACGATCGACGATGTCGGGTTCGAGCGCGAGCGGTTCGCCGACCGTTACCTCAAGCCTCCGCAGGAGATGGAACGGCTGTTCCCACGCTGTCCGGAGGCGCTCGCCCGCACGATGGAGATCGTCGATCGCTGCAGGTTCTCGCTCGAGGAGCTGACCTACGAATACCCAGAAGAAGCAATCGTCGACGGCATGAGCCCCCAACAATCGCTCGAGCACTACGTTCGGGAATGCATCCCCGACCGATATCCGGAGGGACTGCCGCAGAAGGTGCTCCGATCCGTCCGGCACGAGCTCGACCTTATCAAAGAGATGGACTACGCGCCCTACTTCTTGACGGTCTTCAGCATCGTCAAGTTCGCGCGCAGTCAGGGTATCCTCTGCCAGGGCCGTGGCTCCGCGGCGAATAGCGCTATCTGCTACATCCTCGGCATCACGAGCATCGACCCGGAGACGAACGACTTGTTGTTTGAGCGTTTTGTGTCGAAAGAGCGCAACGAACCGCCTGACATCGACGTGGATTTTGAACATGCCCGACGCGAGGAGGTTATCCAATGGATCTACCGAACCTATGGACGCGACCGGGCGGCGCTCGTCTGCACCGTCACAAGATACCGCGCAAAGGGCGCGATCCACGACGTCGGCAAGGCGATGGGACTGCCTGAGGACGTCACGAAGGCGCTGTCATCCGGACTATGGTCCTGGAGCGAGGAAATCACCGAGAAGAACGTCACCGACCTCAACCTCAACCCGGATGACTACCGTCTGGTGATGACGCTCCGGCTGGCCCGCGAACTCATGGGCGCGCCCCGGCATCTCGGGCAGCACGTCGGTGGCTTCGTTCTGACCCGCTCTCGCCTCGACGACCTCGTTCCGATCGAGCCGGCACGGATGGAAGACCGGCAGGTTATCGAGTGGGATAAGGACGACGTCGAAGCCCTGAAGATGATGAAGGTCGACGTTCTCGCGCTCGGCATGCTGACGTGCATGCAGAAGGCCTTCGATCTTATCCGCGAGCACAAGGGCGAGGATCTGGACCTTGCCAAGGTGAAGCAGGAGGACGCAGCGACATATGCCATGATCCGGAAGGCGGACACCTTGGGGACCTTCCAGGTCGAAAGCCGGGCGCAGATGTCGATGCTGCCACGCCTCAAGCCGCGCACCTTCTATGATTTGGTCGTCCAGGTCGCCATCGTTCGTCCGGGGCCGATACAGGGCGACATGGTGCATCCATACCTTCGACGCCGCGAGGGCAAGGAAAAGATCGAATACCCGACGCCGGAATTGGAGGCCGTTCTTGGTAAGACCCTCGGCGTGCCGCTTTTTCAAGAGTCCGCGATGAAGGTGGCGATGGTCTGCGCAGGATTTACGGGCGGCGAGGCCGATCAGCTCCGCAAGAGCATGGCGACCTTTAAATTCACGGGCGGGGTCTCGCGCTTCCAGACGAAGCTGGTCGAGGGCATGGTCAACAACGGCTACACAAGGAAGTTTGCCGAACGGACGTTCAAGCAGCTCGAGGGGTTCGGGTCCTACGGCTTCCCGGAATCCCACGCGGCGTCCTTCGCGCTAATCGCCTATGCGAGCTGCTACATCAAGTGCCACTTCCCGGACGCATTCTGCGCTGCTCTCGTCAACAGCCAGCCGATGGGTTTCTACGCGGTCGCACAGATCGTCGACTGCGCGAAGAGGCATGGTGTCGAGATCCGTCCGGTGTCGGTCGCCCACTCCCGCTGGGACTGCACGCTCGAGTCCGTTCCAGGCACGGATCGCCATGCCGTCCGTCTGGGAATGCGGCTCGTAAAAGGGCTGGCCACCCTCGACGCCGCGAAGATCGTCGCCGCCCGCTTGGAACGGGACTTCGAATCCGTCGACGATGTCTGGCGACGATCCGGAGTGCCGGCCGAGGCCCTGACACAGCTCGCGGAGGCCGACGCCTTCAGGCCCGCCTTCGGTCTTGAGCGTCGCGATGCGTTGTGGGCCATCAAGGCCCTCAGGGACGAGCCCCTGCCGTTGTTCGCGGCCGCTGCCGAACGCGAGCAGAAGGCCGTCGCCGAGCAGAACGAGCCAGAAGTCGAGCTTCGACAGATGACCGAAGGCCACAACGTGATCGAAGATTACCAGCATGCCGGGCTGACACTCCGACAGCACCCGGTCGCCTTCTTGCGAAGTGATCTGGAAGCGCGCCGTATCGTGACGTGCGGGGACGCGATGAACGGAAAGGACGGCCGCTTCATGATGATCGCTGGCCTCGTCCTCGTGCGCCAGAAGCCGGGTTCCGCGAAGGGGGTCATGTTCCTGACCGTTGAAGATGAGACCGGACCAGCGAATGTCGTTGTCTGGCCGACGCTGTTCGAGAAGCAGCGGCGGATCGTCCTCGGAGCGAGCATGATGGGGATCCATGGCAAGATCCAGAGGGAAGGCGAGGTCGTCCATCTCATCGCGCGGCAACTCTACGATCTGTCAGGCGACTTGGCTGCGCTGGGCGACCGCGACCTCGACGTCAAGATACCAACCGGCAGGGGAGATGAGTTTGCCCACGGATCGCCTGGGAGCGGAGACCACCGTGATCGAGCTGCGGTAAAGACGAGAGATATCTTCATTCCGGACCTGCACATCGAAACCCTTAAAGTGAAGGCAAGGAATTTTCACTGACTTTGCCAAATCTCAAGACGGAACTACACATTGTCCGATCGCGTGGCAATCTAGCCGTGATCACGAGGAACCGACAGCCTACACGTGCGTTACCGCCTTCCAACAAGGGGGCATATGATGAACGCACAGCTTTTCCGAACACGTTTCATGAAAGAAATCGTCCTTCGCTGGCAGGCCCGTCAGCAGCGGCAGCATGAAGCTGCGCTTAAAGCTTTTCTTGAACAGGAGCGCCGGCTGGCCGAAGTGCTCGAGGCATCGAAAGCTTAAAAGAAAAAGCCCCGAGATAAATCGGGGCTTTTCGGTTTTGAGACCGTTAGTTCCTGTGCTTCTCGAACTGCTTTCTCGCTTTAGCAGCTGCGGTCTCAAACGCGGCACGGGCTTCGTCAACCGTCTTATGACCCGCAAGCGCGCCACGGCAAGCACTACGCGCCTTCACATAATGCAGGTCCTGCTCTGCAGGCCAGCTATCAGTGAGATAGGCTAGTGCCTCAAACGGACCGGAAACTTCAGTTTTACCAGTTGAAGCGAATTTTACTTCGACCGGCGTACTCCAACGTGCGTCGGGACCAGACATGCTCTTTCCTTCCGTACCATCAGCGGCACACCAACGCTTTCCAATAACCTAGGTTCCGGTCATTGAGGCAATATTAGAAATCTCTAATTGTGCATAGCCGAGATAGTGTTTTTAGTGGTCACGTTAGGGGTGGGCGCGGAGTTTGTTCCGCTGGAAGGAATAGAATCCATCAAACCAAACGTCCATGCGCTCTGTCGTCTGATCGAACATATAGGGATTTGCGATGGCCTGAATGCCATCTCTGGCTGCCGTGTAGCCTTCATCAAAATATTGCCTGGCAATGGTTCGAAGACCCTTTGGCCCTGGACTGTGCTGATCACGGCCATCCGGAATGACTGACATTATCAAATCTCCTTGCGACGCCACGGCATCTAGCGCGAGCAAACAGATAGAGAACCCTTTGACTGGATAATTTTCCAGATCTGCGCCTGGGCCAAAAGGGCCTTTATGCGAAGATACCTATGGTCGAATATACCCGCTGAAATGTGCAAGATATCACGGGATGCTCGTGATCATCCGGCTATCGTAGGAAACCATCGCTGTCGAACTCCTCCCAGCCACGGAGTTGTTGGGCGCGCTCGTCGATGGCGCGGTCATCCTTCTTTATAGCCTTCGGATTCTTCCTGAGCGAGCGCTCCACCTTCCTTTGATACGTGGCCTTCTCACGCTTAGCCGCTTTGGCTTCAGCATCTTCAACCCGCCATTCGTCGACAACGCCTCTGTCAAGAAGGTCCTCCACTACCTTTGGATCGAAGACATGAAAGGTGATCTGCCGGGCACGACCGTTCAGTCGGACTGTCCTCGTTCCTGCGCTCGGAAGTCGTCCGTCCGCAAGCCAGCGGTGACGCTCGCTCGGCTTAATGACGAGGATGTCCTGGATTTCGCGCGGTATCACCGGAAGTGTCTCGGCTTCGTTCATCACCCCTGAGACTACACCTGCAGCAGCATTGAACGCGGTCTTCTCGCTGGCCCTCATCGCGAGAGTGAGCTCGTTGCCATCGAGGCTGATCGACTTTTTGGAAGCCGCCGGGAGGCGAGCCTGGATCTCGTGGAGGATACCTTTCGCGCGGACCGACGATCCCAAGGTCATCGCGGTCGACAAGGTCCACGTCCTGAACAGTTCGATGTCGCACTTTTTGTCTGTCTTCGGCATGCTCTTTAAATGGTGTGACATCCCTCATGCGTCAACGAGCGAAAGGCGAGCGGCGTGGTCGCCAGCGCGCACTAAGCTCTGGAACCAAATCTGTCCGAGCGTGTTACTTACTCGCATTCCAGCGAGGATGCGGAAATTGGAGGAACACCATGAAAAAACTAGCTTTTGTCGCCGCCGCCGCTCTCCTCTCGGCATCCGCCGCTTTTGCGCAGAGCGAGACCCCGAAGACATCGCAGACCACGCCAGCCATCTCCACTTCGGGTGAGCAGAACCCCGGTGCGCCCGTCGCAGGCAAGAACAGCTTCACCGAAGCTCAGGCGAAGTCGCGCATCGAAGGGGCGGGCTACACCGACGTGTCCGGCCTGAAGCTTGATGACCAGGGCGTCTGGCGCGCGACCGGCACCAAGGACGGCAAGGCTGGAAACGTCTCTCTGGATTTCCAGGGCAACGTGACGATGGCCAAGTAATCCACACCAACGATAAGAAGAGGAAACAACCATGCAGACCGTAACAGGACTCTACGATTCCTACGAAGACGCTCGCTCGACCGTCAAGGCACTGGAAGATGCCGGCGTTCCCTCGGATGACATCAGCATCGTCTATTACAAGGACGGCAAGGAAGAGGTAGAAGGCCAGGGCAACAACGCGGCCGAAGGCGCTGGCACTGGTGCCGGCATCGGTGCCGTCGCCGGTGGCGCGGGCGGCCTTCTCACTGGCCTCGGCATGATGGCGATCCCAGGCGTCGGCCCGGTCGTCGCGGCCGGCTGGCTTGCAGCGACGGCGGCAGGTGCAGTGGCAGGCGCGGTCGTGGGTGGTGCCGCAGGCGGCATCGTCGGTGCGATGATCGAGTCCGGCGTGCCGGAAAAGGACGCTCATGTCTATGCCGAGGGCATCCGTCGCGGCGGTGCCGTTGTTGCCGCGAAGGTTGAGAGCGACAAGATCGCGACTGCGCAGACCATTCTCGATCGGTCGCGCCGTGTTGATCTTAACACCCGCCGTGAGGCTTACGCTACTGAAGGTTGGGCGCGCTTCGACGAAGCGGCGGACCCGTACACAGCCGATCAGATCGCTGCGGACCGTGGCCGTTATCGAACCGATCCGCGCATCTGATGCCGTTGCATCATGAGTGAACTGAACAGCGCCGCTTCGTCATGGAGCGGCGCTTTTACATTAAAGGGGCGAACTCGAGACCTTACCGTGGAGCAGGTCTTTCATTCGCTGCGGCTCATGGGTCTCTCGCCGCCTGCAGGAAGACCGAACATTCCCCTGACCCAGTTTAGGAATGCACCGTAAGGGCGCCCAAGCACCAGCATCATCACCGTCGCTCCGACTATGCCGGACAGAAGCCCGATACCACTTGCACCATTCACCGCGATGATGGCGGCGTAGATCGGCACCTGAAAGGTTACGAGCGCGACGCTGTCCCAAAGCGTGCGCGATAGTCGGCTGTCCGAGGCTCGACGCATCACCCAGTCGCGCCAGATTCCATAGGGGCGGGCGACCGGCACCATAAGGACCGCGCCAAGGATACGGGCATGGAGAACCTGGTCCCACTGCATCCCGGCCACGAACCGTTCGTTCAGAGCGCCTGTGGCCGTGAAGAACAACAGCAGCGCAACGGTATCGGCAAGGAACTCAAGCCGTCTATCGGTAGCTCGTGATAAATCGGTCATGGCTTGCCCGCCCCGTTCCGGGCTCGGATTGCGGGCGGCTCGTGGTTCAGTATCCGGAGGGTGCGGATCTGACCTGCGAGTGCAAGCAGGGCCTTGGACACGGTTTCGTCGGGCACCTCGATGATGTTGCGGGCGATGTCGACGACGACGCTTTCCAAAGCCTCGTCGAAAGGAGCGATCTTGCCGGTCTTCACGAGGAGACCGCGCATCGCTTCGGACACCGTGATCCCACGCTCGAGTAGATGTTGCCGCTCCTGCGCTGGCACCTGCTGTAGTCGGTTCGCCGCCCGGACAAAATCAGCAACTAGGTCGGTCGTCACCGTCACAGTGGGTTGACCTCTGGCGCGGGTTTCCCGGTGAACCTCGACGAGTTCACATCCCTCGACACCCGATGGAATTCGAGCCGACCATCTAAATTCTCTTTCTCCAAGAGTTCCTTCGCCCGAGCGCCGGAGGTCTTTGGATTAAGCCACTCCGCGAAGACGGCAGGGTCGAGGATCGCAGGTTGCCTATTGTGAATCTTCGCCATCGGCTCTGCAGCCGGCATGGTAACGATCGTACAGCTCGTGACATCCAGCTTGGAATTGTGCGCCCATAGCCCCGCGAAGGCGAACGGTGCTTGATCCGGCTGGGTTGTAAGCCATGGGTCCTTCTTGCCGTCATCCTCGCTGACCGTCCATTCATAGAATCCATCAGCGGGGATCAGGCATCTCCGGGATTTGAAAGCATCTCGGAAGGCGGGGGAGGTGCCAATTGTCTCGATCCTTGCATTGAACATGGCCGCCTTCGGCATCTCCGTCGCCCAATGCGGCACAAGCCACCAGCGCGCGGTCTGAGCGGTCTGCTGGCCGTTGTCGTCGTTATGAACGATGAGGACATCCTGTGTCGGCGAAATGTTGAAGCGTGCCTGAGTATTGCGACCACGCTCGTGGTCCCATGGGAGATCGAACATGTCCTTGAAGGCCTGCCATTCATGTTGGAGCACGAACCTTCCGCACATGTGGTCACTTCCTTTCCATGGATGCGAGATCGATCGCCACCTGACGGTTGGCAATCATTCCGAGCATGATGTTGTCGGCCAGCTCGACCAGCGCGGCGGCGACCTCCTCCGCCTGCCATCCCGCTTTGATCGCGGCTAGGGCGACGTCGGATACGCCATCGGACATCGCTTCCTGGCACCGCAGGAATCGGTCGGGGTCAAAGGTGTTCGGCGGTGGTTGGATCGACTTCATTCTAAAGAGAATGGGTTCGCGCAGGCCGCCGTCAAGGCGCCGCTTCATCGGATTTCGATGCAGTGGCCGATCCTTGTAAGCACCACAACCACCAGCGCTCCAAAAAACTAATGCCGCATGCCCCTCAAGGCCTAATGAGCCTGATCAAGAATGTAAATTCGGACAGGCTGCGATGTTGGTCCGAACCAATCACTGCAACGGACCAGTACTGCCTGTCCCGACCGAAGATGTCGGAAACTTGGACTACCTCGGCATCGTCTTCTATGAAGCGTCGCGCCCAATAGTAAGATCCCGCGCGGAGATCATCATGGTCAATCGCAATCTCGTCTGTCACGCGGGCACCTTGGCCTTTTGAACCTGATTGTCGGAGACTTCGCATGTGGCGATTTTCCCGCCCCCCGGTCAAGGCACCGCGTCCGCGGGTGGAACCTTTCCACTCTTTCTGCTGGAAAGAACCTCCGCGAGCGATACAGGCCGCAGTCCTTGAGCGTCAACGCCGACGTCGAACTGTCGCGGAACCGGTTTGAGCCGTCCATGGGAATGACCGTGAAGGTCGATCGATCCTTTGCCCATCTGGTTCCAGGTGCGAAACGCATAGTGGCACAGGATGAGATGATGATCGTGGGCGCGGAGCTCCGCGTAGTGCTGGACGCTGGTCCAGCCTTGCGAACCCGTCGTCGTCTCGGGATCGTTGTTGCCGACGATCAAATGCTTGAGACCGTTCAGTGATGCCAGCAGCTCCGCACAGTCGCCTGTCTTCGCAGACATGAAGTCGCCAAGATGCCAGACTTCGTCATCTTTGCCAACGACTCTGTTCCAGTTGCCGATGAGCTCCGCGTCGTGCTCCGCCATGTTCGAAAATGGCCGCCGGTCAATTCGAAGCACGCGGGGGTCGCCGAAATGCGTATCGCCTGTGAAGAAGAGCATGGTACTAGCCGAAGTAGCGGGCGGCAGCGTATCCACACGCGCTGGCCACGCTCGTCAGGACGGTGCCCCAGATCAGATCGGCGATGGTCATCGGGACTGGCCAATTCTTGAGCGTCGACAGGTTCGTCATGTCGTAGGTGCCGTAGGCAGCCAGGCCCAGAACCGCCGCGTACCCGACTGCAGTCCAGATCGACCCGACCTCGAGACCGGGACGAACCGCAAGCACGACGATGGCGACGGCGAAGAATAGATAGAAGACCGCGGCGACGCCGAAGTTGGGGGAGGGAAGCATCATGTCGCCGAGCTGACGCTGATAGAAGCTCCGGGCGACGAGACCAAGCCAGATGGCGTCGATCAGAAGAAAGGAAATCAACGTCCCAACATATGCAATGCCCATCGTCTTCATTCGGCTACTCTCCTTGTGTGGCGTTGAGCAGAAACCGCGCACCGGCGCGCGTGGTTCCGCGGCGAACCTGAACATCTTATTGACGGCCTTCGGAACTTCGCACGGTCGGATGCCTTTAAGGAGTCATGGAAATTCAGAGCACTGAAATCGACCGGCTGAAGCAAGATCTCGCACTCGACGAGGCGCTGATCCATGCGCTGTATCTTCGTCTGAAGTCGGAGATCGAAACACGCGAAGCGATCGTGGATGCCGCAGCACATGGGGCAGGCGTGGAGGTTCTCGAAGCGATCGCCGTCGATCCGGTCCCGATCATCGACGAACTCGGCGCTGAGAAGACAGTGGCAGGTCTGATCGACGCCTTCAAACGCGCTCGGACCGGGCGGCGAAGCGACATCCTCGATATCGGCCACTGAGGCCATCGATGACGACGAGGCTCTCCACCTATCATAGCAAGCGCGACTTCCAAAAGACGACGGAGCCGTACGGGACCGTGGAGGTCCGCCCCTCGAAGCGCTTGCGGTTCGTCATCCAGAAGCACGACGCGACCCGGCTGCACTATGACCTCAGGCTGGAACTCGACGGCGTCTTCAAGTCCTGGGCCGTCACCCGCGGTCCTTCTCTGGATCCGGCGGACAAGCGCCTCGCAGTCGAGGTCGAGGACCATCCACTCGACTACGGCGACTTCGAAGGCACGATCCCCAAGGGAGAGTATGGCGGCGGGACGGTCATGCTTTGGGACCGCGGCTACTGGGAGCCGGATGGCGATATTTCCCCGGAGCAAGCCTTGAAGAAGGGCGACCTGAAGTTCGTCCTCGACGGTGACCGCCTAAAGGGCAGCTTCGTACTCGTCCGGATGAAGAAGGACCGCGACGGGGGCAAGCGTACGAACTGGCTCCTCATCAAGCATCATGACGATACCGCGGTGAATGGAAACGGTGATGTCATCCTTGAGCGGAAGAAAACGTCGGTCGCGTCTGGTCGGGCCATGTCAGCCATCGCTTCGGGCAGAGGTCGGAAACCGAAACCGTTCATGCTGACGGCCCCTGCCGTTCCAGCCGACGCCGTCTGGGACAGCAGCGAGGGACTGGCAGCGGAGGAGCGCAAGAAAACTGAGAAGGGTGCCGCGCCCCGATGCTCGCGGAAGGGCGAAGGCGCGATGCCGCCGTTCATCCCGCCGCAGCTCTGCAGGTCGGAGGACCGGCCGCCGTCGGGCAAGGGATGGCTGCACGAGATCAAGTTCGACGGGTACAGGGTTCAGATGCGCATCGAGGGCGGCACCGTCCACCTGCTGACCCGCAAGGGGCTGGACTGGACGAAGCGCTTCAAGCAGATCGCCGCCGATGCCAGCGACCTAGCCGATGCCATCATCGACGGCGAGGTCTGCGCACTCGACGAGAACGGCGCGCCGGACTTCGCCAGCCTTCAGGCGGCCTTGTCGGAGGGCAAGACGGAAAGCCTGGTCTTCTTCGCCTTCGATCTCCTGTTCGAGGGAGGCGACGACCTTCGCGACCAGCCGCTGAAGGCGCGGAAATTCAGGCTGGAGACACTGTTGAAAAACGCAGATGCAGGAGAGCGTCTCAGGTTCGTCGATCATTTCGAGACCGGTGGCGACGCCGTTCTTCGTTCCGCCTGTCGCCTCTCGCTGGAGGGCATCGTCTCGAAGAAGGTCGACGCGCCCTATCGGTCGGGTCGGAGCGATAGCTGGGTAAAGTCGAAATGCCGGGCCGGTCATGAAGTTGTCATCGGCGGATATGCCACCAATGGCGATACGTTCAGGTCGCTTCTGGCAGGCGTCTACCGCGACGATCACTTCGTCTATGTCGGCCGTGTCGGCACAGGTTTCGGTGCGGGCAGGGCGGCAATGCTGACGGAGAAGCTGCAGCCGCTGCTCACCACCCGGTCGCCCTTCACAGGGATAGGCGCACCGAAGAAGACCGCCGAGATCCACTGGGTCAAACCGGAACTCGTCGCCGAAATTCAGTTCGCCGGCTGGACCGCCGACGAACAGGTTCGCCAAGGCGCCTTCAAAGGTCTGCGGGAAGACAAGCCCGCACATGAAGTGACGACGGAGCGGCCCTCATCTCCTGATCACGAAACGCCGGAACCGGACGCCGCGCCTGATGCGACATCCAGGCAGAGATCACCTCCGAAGCAATCCCGGAAGAACGCCAAGGCCGAGGTCATGGGCGTCCTAATTTCCCATCCGGACAAGGCCCTGTGGAGCGACACCGATCCGCCTGTCACCAAGCAAGACCTCGCTCTCTATTTCGAGGCGGTCGGTCCGTGGCTGATCGAACATGTCCGCGGAAGACCGTGTTCCGTCGTCCGAGCGCCCGATGGTGTCGGCCATCAGCAGTTCTTCCAGCGGCATGCGATGCCCGGAACTTCCAACCTGCTCGAGCTCGTGAAAGTCTCCGGAGATCGCAAGCCGTACCTGCAGATCGACCGCGTCGAAGGACTGGCCGATCTCGCGCAGGCGGGTGCGCTCGAACTGCATCCGTGGAATTGCATTCCCGACAAGCCTGAAGTTCCAGGGAGACTGGTCTTCGATCTCGATCCGGGACCCGGCGTCGAATTCGACACGGTCGTTGAAGCCGCCCGCGAGCTTCGTGACAGGCTCGACAAGCTCGGGCTGGTTGGCTTCTGCAAGACGACAGGTGGCAAGGGCCTGCATGTCGTCGTACCGCTCAAGGCAGCCAGAGGAAAGTCGCCCGGATGGGACGAGGCGAAGGAATTTGCTCGCCGTCTCTGCGAACAGATGGCGCAGGAGAAGCCGGACCTTTATCTGATCAAGATGGCGAAGAAGCTGCGCAACGGCCGCATCTTCCTCGACTATCTGCGCAACGACAGGATGGCGACCGCGGTCGCGCCGCTGTCCCCGCGCGCCAGACCCGGCGCATCGGTTTCGATGCCCCTGACCTGGTCACAGGTGAAGGTCGGCCTCGATCCAATGAAGTTCACGGTGCGGAGCGTGCCGTCATTGCTGAAGAAGAGCGAAGCATGGGCGGACTATGACAGCTCCGCGAGGTCGCTCGCCGCCGCGATCAGAACGCTACGCTAAGCCTCAGCTTGCCTTCTTCTTTTTCTCATCGCGCTCGATCGACTTGCGCAGGACATCCATGATGTTCACGACGTTCGAGGCCGCGGCGGGCTCGCTCTTCTTCGATTTCGTCTTCTTCACGGGCTTGAGGGACTTCTTCTTCTCGTCGATGAGCGCGAGCAGCGCATCCTGGATCGGATCGCTGACCATCTTCGGCGACCATGCCTTCGTCTTCTGCTTGATGAGCTTCCGAACCAGGGGCAGGGCGTCGTCATCCGCCTCTTCGCCGATGTCCTCGAAGTAGTCGCCCTCGGGCCGTACCTCGTCACCGAACCGCAGGGTCCAGAGCAAGATCCCGTTGTCCCGTGGCTCGAGGACGACCGCACGTTCTCGACGGCCGACGACCAGCTTGGAAATTCCGACGACCTTGGAAGCCTTCATGGCTTCCCGGATGACCGAGAACGCTTCGTCGCCGACCTTATCGCCGGGCGTCAGGTAGTGCGGCTTCTCAAGATAGATCCATGGAATGCTGTCTGCCGGCACGAACCGTGAGATGTCGATCGTCTTGACCGTGTCCAGCGCGACGGCATCGATCTCGTCGTCGGTCAACACCACGTAGTCGTCCTCGCCGCGGGCGTAGCCCTTGCCCTGCTTTGAATCCGGCACCGGCTTGCCCGTGACGGAATCCACATACTGGGCCATCACCCGGTTGCCGGTCTCCTTGTTCATGGTGTGGAAACGGACCTTCTCGGATTCTGAAGTCGCCGGCATCATCTCGACCGGACATGTGACGAGCGAGAGCTTCAGGTAGCCTTTCCAGTATGGACGGAGTGCCATCGTCATTACTCCTCACCCGGCCTTGCGCTGCGGAGCGGCCTTGGAAGCGGCGGACTTCCGGGCCGCCCCGCGCGCAGCGCCCTGCCGGCCCGTGCCCTTGTTGGCGTTGGCCGCAGTGCGTTTCGGTTTCTCGTCGGATTTCTTCGCGAGCCCTGCGCTCTCACGGAGAGCGGCCAACAGGTCGTTCGGTTTCGAGACCTCTACCTTCTTCCTCTTCGGCAGCGGCTTGCCTTCAATCTTCGCCTTGACCAGCGCGGCGAGCGCCTCTTCGTAACGGTCGTCGAAGCTCGCCGGATCGAACTCGCCGATCTTGGTCGAGATGATGTGCTTGGCGAGGTCCAGCATCTCGCCTTCGATCTTGATCTTCGGCACGCTCTCGAAAGCCTTCTTCGACGAGCGGACCTCGTAGTCGTATTGCAGGGTGGATGCGATCAGTCCCTTGCCATGCGGCCGGATGAGCACCGTCCGCATCCGGCGGAACAGCACCGTCCGGGCGATGGCTGCGACCTTGTCCGCCTTCATGCCGTCACGCAGCAGGGCGAAGGCGTCGCCGGAGGTCTTGTCCGGGGTGAGATAGTAGGGCTTGTCGAAGTAGACGTCGTCGACCGTACCGCATGGTATGAAGGCTTCGATCTCAAGCGTCTTGTTGCTCTCGGGGATTGTCGCAGCGATCTCCTCCGGATCGATCAGGACGTAGCGACCGTTCTCAAGCTCGAAGCCCTTCACCTGGTGATCCTTCTCGACAGGCTCCTCGCTCTCGCTGTCGACGAAGACGCGGTTCACGCGGTTTCCGGTCGTGGTGTTGATGGTGTTGAAAGTGATCCGGTCCGATGTCGATGCCGCCGTGTAGAGCGCGACGCCGCAGCTCACTTCACCGACCTTCAGGAAGCCTTTCCACTGCGCTCGATGCCCTGCCATACGCTTCTACTCCGAATCTCCTGGATGGCGACTCAAAGGTGCGAGCGAGTGATTCGTTCCGAGTCGAAACGAATCAAAATTCAATGGCTTAGGAATCCGCGCTCAGAGATTGATTCAGGAGTTCAGCGCCGTGTCGATAAGACAGACTGCTTGCAGAGCGGCGCCTGGGTTCCCATCTCCAGTATACCCCCGTGACGAGAGCACCCATGCCCGACGATCAGTTGTCGAACCTGTTGATCGATATCATTCCGCCCGAGCGCGAAGACGACGGCATGGATTCGAGGACCTGCCTCTGCTGCGAGCGCCGCCGCCCCGCATCCTGCATGGACGACGACGGATGCGGCATCTGCGAAGAATGCCTATCTCCGTGACCGCAACGCGAGAGCAAACTGACAAATTTCGAACAAGCTCTGGGTGAGCTATGTCGCGAATGCCCGGTATGCGACAAGGGCTACTTGTCGTTCATCGAAGGCAGGAGCGTCTCGACCTGGCTTCGCTGATCTTCAGGAAGCGAGGCGATGTGCTCCTTCCAGAACCGTGACGCCTCGACTGGCTCGTCTTCCCATTTCCGGGTGCTGACGATGTTGTCGTCCAGCTTCGAGAGGCGTTTCCCACCAAGCGCGAGATAGCGCTCGGCAAGCTGATGCGCATTTGTCTCGATGTTTGACATTGTCAATTCCTTTCATTAATTGCCCGGCAGTCCTAGCGGGCGTGCCGGGCCGAAGGTTAACGAGGTTGCGGGATCAAAGTTTCGTGGGCACCGCGGCTGCTGGGTCGTCCTTCTTTGCGAGCAGGTCGCGGATCTCCGTCAGAAGCCGGACATCGGCCGTAGGCGGGGCGGGCGGTGTCGCACCAGTCTTCTCGTGGTGCTCGACCTGATGCCGAACGAAGTTTACACCCTTCACCATCAGGAAGATGATCCAGGCGAGGATCAGGAAGTTGATGAGCACGGTGATGAAGTTGCCGTAGGCGAACACTGCTCCCTGTGCGCGGGCCGCCGCCAGCGTCGGGGCATTCACAGCGGACGAAAGGGGGATAAAATAGTTCGAGAAGTCGAAGCCGCCGAAAAGCGCGCCGACGACCGGCATGATGACATCGTCTGTCAGGGACTTCACGATGCCGCCAAACGCCCCGCCGATGATAACGCCGACTGCGAGGTCCATGACGTTGCCGCGTGCGATGAACGACTTAAACTCGTTGATAATGCTCATTTTCAGCCTTGTATTCTTGGGAGGAGCAGGCTGAACGTGGAAACTCCGAGCGTTGTTCCGACAAAAAGACGCTTGATCGCCACCGATGCGATCAGTGCCGTCGGTCGTGGCCGTACCATCTGTAGGTTCCGTCATCGCGGAAGCCCGGCAGAACCGACACTCCGAAGCGACGGTTAGCAACCTCATCTGCGTGCTCAAACATCGCGCTCAGACGGATGTGATCTATTTCCATCAATGCCAGGAGCCGCTCAAGGTGACGAGAGGACATGGCACCGAACAGACCGTCCCCGCCGCCATCAATTGCTGGCTTCAACGAAATCCTCGATCCGACATCGTCCTGAAACTGGGCGAGCACCTTCCCGGCAGCAACGAGCCGGCGGCGAACGTTAAGTCGCGGCTCGGTAACGATAGATAGGCGGAATCCGTTTTCGATACGGGTCTTACTGTTCGGCAGCAGGCCGGTGTCTAGGATATCGCTTCCTGGAGCCTGATCCCGGATCGTCGTGAGGAAGGCATCGACCAAACCGCCGGCTGCCTCTAGGAGATCGGCATCTGACATGAACTCGTTTTCGCGATACAGACGCGCCTTGGATGTGTGCATTGTGGTTCCTTCCCCCCGGATAACGCCCGGTTTCCAGGAAAGTTGCTCACCGACAGCGACGCACGATGGGTCAAAACCTTTCCAACGATGCCGCGTCCCCATCTGATGCTCACCAACACGTCGTCGATGACCGCCTGCAGCGATCATGTCGCGCATTCGTGGTCGTCCGGGATAAAGAGGGCGCTCCCGGCGACGGGTCGAGCGCCCTTCGTGCTTCAGTGGGCTTCGATCTCAATCGGCGCGGTGACGATCGTCCGCAAACCCGGACGGTTGTCTTGCTCGTCGATGGTACCCTTCAGCCTGTCGATGATGGCTGCCAGCATGCGCTTGCCGAACCCTGATCCGCCGCCGCCGGACTTCTTGCCGACGCCGCTGTCGGAAACGATCAACCGGAACTTGTCACGATGCTGTTCGAGAACGATGGAAAGTGGTCCCGGACGGCCCTTGTAGGCGTACTTTTGCGCATTGATGACCAGCTCGGTCAGCACGAGGCCGACATTGACGGCGCGGTCAGTAGAGATCAGTACCGGCGCGAGCTCAAGGTTGAGATGACGGCCCCATGCCTCGTCCATCGATAACTGCATCTCGTGAAGCAGGTCCTCGAGATAGCGGGCGAGGTCGACGATTTCGACGCTGTCGTCCCGATAGAGACGGCGATGCACGAGGGCTACCGCGCTGAGGCGCTTGTCGGCCTCTTCAAGCTGCAGCCGCACCGCATCGTCGCCCGACGCCTTGCCCTGCAGACGCAGAAAGGCGGCAACGAGCTGAAGGCTGTTCTGGACGCGATGATTGACCTCCTTCAGGAGGAAATCCTTCTGCCTGATCAGGCTTTCGTTCTCGGCGACGGTTGTCGTCAGTTCCTTGTTCAGCTCCCGAAGCCGCAGCTCGTTGCGGCGGTCGAGCATCAGCTTCACGACCCGGCCGGCCGCATCGATCTCGCCGTTCGACCAGACCTGCGCCTTGTGGCGGACCTCTTCCGTCCAGGCCTCGAAGGAGGCCCGCGGGGTCAGCACCGCACCCGGTTCCGCCGGAACGCCCTTGTGCGGGTTTCCGGCCCATTCAAGCACCTGCAAATGCTCCGCGCGGAACCACATCAGGATGGTCGGCACCTCGGTCGACATGGTGACGGCGAGAAGGCCGCTCGCACGGTCGGCATAGGCTTTCGCAGCCGGCAGCTTGGTAGCGAGGCTCGCAGTGGCGAGCGGCTGCATGGCGGCCGGCTTCCGGACGAAGTCGGCGACCTCGCGGATGTCGATGTTGTCCGGGCACTTTCCAAAGGTGTAGAGGTCGCCACCCTGGACGGCCGCGAAGCCGTCGGCATTCAGAAGTTTGGCGAGTTCGCGCCCCGAGCGCTCGAAGAAGTCGCCGAGCGTCCCGTCGTTGCCGAGCTTGGAAAGGACCGTCTCCTCCTGCGACCGGAGGCGAAGGCGCTCGCGATAGAGTTCGGCCTCTTCCTTCGCCCGGATCTGGCGGGCGAGCGATCCGGCGATGGCCCGGCAGGCGATCCGGATGTTGAGCGGGATTTCCTTCGGCTCATGATGATGGCAAGCCACCAGTCCCCAGAGGACGCCGTCCTTGACGATGGAGACCGACGCCGAGGCGGCGACGCCCATGTTCTTCAGGTACTGGATGTGGACCGGCGAGACGCTGCGCAGCGTGGAATCGCTGAGGTCAAGTTCTCGGAGGTCTTCCGATACCGAGCGGATCGGCTGCGGCACGTATCCCACGTCCGGGATGACGCGGACCTTGTTGCGGATGTAGAGCGCGCGGGCCTGCTTCGGAATGTCCGAGGCTGGGAAGTGATGGTTCATGAAGCTCGTGGACGCATCGTCGAGGCTCTCGCCGACGACCACGCCCGCGTCGCCATCGATGAACTGGTAGATCATGACGCGGCCGTAGCCCGTCAGCTCCCGGAACGTCCTTGCGGCCTGCCTGCAGAGGGCGTCGACCGTCGCCGACCGTTCGAACACGCTGACCGCGGCATCGAGACCGAACAGGAAGGGCGCGCTTAAGGTGGGTTCGGCTTCCCCGGCATCCATCTCGACGACGAGCTTGTCGCCGGACCGATAGGCGAAGGCGTTCATCGCTCCTGCGGGACCGTCTACTCGCCCAAGGATGACAGGGCCGCTGTCGTCGGCCTCGGCAGCCTTGCTGGCGCATTCGGCACCGATCAGATCAGCGAGAGGTCGATCTGCCCAGCCTTTCGACAGCCTGCCTTCCACGTCGCCTGCAGCCCCGACAACGGTCAGGCTGCGGTCGGCAACCAGCATGATGCCGTGCGGCTGGATGGAGCCCGGAATGTGAATGGGTTCGAGATCGCACGACGTAACGTCGGCGTCGCGGGGAACGGCTTCGTTCAGCATGGTCGTCTTCCTGCCTGTGATCAGGCGTTCGACCGCGTACGGAAGGCGTGTACCGGCACTTCACCGGAACTTTGCAAGAACGTCGTATCAGGTCCGGACTGATAAGTCGCGTAAAATCAGTGGAGTAACGGATTCGTGGCAATTGTCGAATTGTTAACCACGCCCTAGTTGTCCGCTCGGAACCAAAACGCCGCCGGGTCATTTGGGTTTCTCTACAGAATTACAGGATCAGGAATGTCGGGGCAGGACGAACAGCAGCATCAGACAGACGCAAGAAACGCAGGCGACCGCCTCGTCGCAGGACATGTGAGCGAGGACCCGTTCGCGGCCGCGTTCAAGGCAACGCGCATGCCGATGATCGTCACCGATCCGCACCAGCACGACAATCCCATCATCTTCTGCAATGCGGCCTTCCTGAAGCTTTCCGGCTACTCCGACGAGGACGTGATCGGTCGGAACTGCCGGTTCCTGCAGGGTCCCGACACAGACACCGAAACCGTGGCGAAGATCCGCGATGCGATCGCCGCGGGGGAGGACGTCGCCGTCGACATCCTCAACTACAAGAAAGACGGCAGCCCCTTCTGGAATGCCGTCTTCATCAGCCCCGTCCGCGACGAGGCCGGCAAGATCGTCTACTTCTTCGCCTCCCAGCTCGACTTCACCAATGTGAAGAGCCGCGAGGCTGATCTGGCGGCTGCTCGCCACAAGGCCGAAGCGGAGGTCGCCAAGCACACGGCGGAACTCCGCAAGGGGTTGGCAGCCCGCTCGCTGCTCGTCCATGAGGTCGACCATCGCGTGAAAAACAACCTTCTGACGATGGCCTCCATCGTGAAGATGCAGGCGCGCGTGACGAAGGACGAAGCCCAAAAGCAGACGCTGATGTCCGTCCTTAACAGGATCGAAGCCCTGAGCACCGTCCAGCGGAAACTCTTCACATTGGACGACGTTTCCAAGTTCGACATGTCGGACTTCACGCGCGAACTCGTCACCGATCTCGTTGGCGCGACCGGCCGCAAGGACATCCGGCTGACACTCGAACTGTCGCCCGTCTTCGTGCCGGCCGTGAAGGCGACACCGCTCTCCCTGATCGTCAACGAGATCGTGGGAGATGCCGTCCGCCGTGGCCTCAGCGACGGCGGCGGGGACATCCATGTCGAGGTCCGCCGCACGAACGGCCACTTCCACATCAGGGTCGAAGATACCTCCGAACAGATCGAGGTCGATCGTGAAGCGGCGGAGTTCGGCCGGATGCTGCTCGACGCCTCGGCGAAGCAGCTCGACGCCACGATCGAGCGACGGACGGAACACGGAAAGACGACGGTGGAGGTCAATCTCCTCGTCGATGGAAATCAGGAGCAGGCGCATTGAAGGTGATGATTGTCGAAGACGAGATGCTTCTCGCGATGGAGCTGGAGAGCGAAGTCGAGATGGCTGGCCATCAGGTGACCGGGCTTGCCATGAACAGCGAGCAGGCGCGCAGGGAGATGGAAACGGGGCGCCCAGACTTCGCGTTCGTCGATATCCATCTGCAGGACGGACCGACCGGCATCGATGTCGGCCGAAATCTCGCCAAGATGGGCATTCCTTACGTGTTCGTTAGCGGCAATATCAAGAAGATCCCGGCTGATTTCGCGGGCGCGCTGGGTGCCATCGAGAAGCCCTACACCATGAATGGCATGAAAAACGCCCTGACATATATCTCGTCCATCGTCGCAGGCGACGAATCCGCCGAACCGCCAGCCAGTCTTGTGCTGGCGGACGATGTGATGGCGGGTAAGAAGTATGCCTGAACCCACCGGTCTCTTGGTGGTGATGTAAGGGTTTCTACCGGATTGAATTCGGCGCCCATTTCTCCATATATGCCGCATTCCCTCCGACCTTGGCGAAGCGACCCGTCTCGACGACGATCGTTGCCGTCAATGGCTTGGGATGATACCGCCCCTAGCAACCTGTGAGACTTCAGCATTAGATGGACACGCTAGAATCCCCGCCGCTCGTCTTCCTCGACGCAGACCGCAAGATCGCCGGATGGACGGAAGGGGCGACACGTATCCTCGGTAGGGATGAGAATGAAGTCGTCGGCACGCGGTTCGAAGCGCTGCGCGCTGGAACTGACTGGACATACCGCAGGAAGGACGGCTCCCAAATCGAGCTCGTCGTATCGAGCGCTCCCGTTCCTGGTAGCCTGCAGGCGCTGGCCCTGAGATCGACGGCGCGGATGAACGCGCAGGAACAGCTCGAGCTAACCCTGACGAACTCGGACGTGATCGGATCCTGGGATTGGAACGTAACGAGCGACAACGTCTATGCGGACGCGCGGTTTGCAAATACGTTCGGCGTCGATCCCGTAGAGGCGAAGCGTGGCCTTCCCCTGGATACCTTCGTGAATGGAATTCTTGAAGCGGACCGGCCACGGGTCTCGGCCGAAATCCAGCACACGCTCCAAACAGGAGAAGCATTCCGCTGCGAGTACCGCGTGCGTCATGCCGACGGGTCCATCCGAGATGTCATCGCTCGAGGCCGTCTCGTCGCCGGCAAGGACGGGCAGGCAACTCGTTTTCCAGGCGTGCTTTTCGATATCACAGGAAAACGTGCCGCCGAGCGGGCGGCCGCCAAGTCCGACCTTCGATACCGTTCGCTCTTCGACGCCATCGATGCCGGGTTCTGCGTCATCCGGATGATCTGGGACGAGGCTGGAAAGCCGGTGGACTATGAGTTCATCGAGATCAACAGGGCATTCGTCGCGCAGACGGGCATCGAGGACGGTGTCGGCCGCCGGATGCGCGACATCGCACCCAACCACGAGCAGTACTGGTTCGACATCTACGGAGAGGTCGCCCGCAGCCAGCAGAAGACATCCTTTGTCCACGAGGCGGCCGCGCTCGGCTTCTTCTACGAAGTCCAAGCCTTTCCGACTGACGGCCCCGGCTCCGACCACGTCGCCATTCTGTTCAGCGACCGCAGCGAACAGCGCAAGTTCGAGAACGCGCTCAAGGCCAGCGAAGCCGAGTTCCGGACGCTGTCGCAGTCCATGATGAATCATGTCTGGATCGCGAACGCCGAAGGCATTCCCACCTGGTTCAACGACCGGGCATACGAATACTCGGGCGTCGAAGCAGGTGGCCTGACGGGGCAAGGCCTCTGGCCGCTCGTCCATGCTGAAGACCTCCCAAAACTTGGCGACCTTTGGAAGTCGGCCATGGCGTCCGGCGGCATTTTTCAGGCAGAATGCCGGATCATGCGCGTCGATGGCGCTTATCGCTGGCATCTCGTCCGTGGAGTCCCGATCACTGGGGAAGATGGCACCATCCAACGATGGGTCGGCACCAATACCGACATCGATCACGCTAAGCGCAACGAGGCCGCGCTCGCGACCCTCAACGCAACGCTCGAGGAGCGGATTGAGGAGCGCACCTCGGAACTTCTCCGGTCCCGTCGCGCGCTCGAACAGGCTCAGAAGATGGAGACACTCGGCCAGCTCACCGGCGGCGTCGCGCACGACTTCAACAACTTGCTGCAAGTCATCGGCGGCAATCTTCACCTTCTCGTCAAGGACGTCGCGGGCAACGAACGGGCCGAACGCCGCGTCACCAATGCGCTCGGCGGCGTGAGCCGAGGCGCGAAGCTCGCGAGCCAACTTCTCGCATTCGGTCGTCGTCAGCCCCTCGAGCCGAAGGTCGTCAATCTCGGCCGCTTCCTCGTCGGCATGGAAGACCTTCTGCGCCGGTCTATCGGAGAGGCCGTGGAAGTCGAGGTCGCGACAGCCGGCGGCCTGTGGAACACCTTCGCCGATCCGACCCAGGTCGAAAACGCCGTCCTGAACCTCGCCATCAACGCCCGCGACGCTATGGAGGGAACCGGCCGGCTGACCATCGAGGCATCGAACGCATTCCTCGACCAGGATTACGCTAGCACCCATGACGAGGTCGAACCCGGCCAGTATGTCATGATCGCAGTGAGCGACACTGGCTCCGGCATGTCGCCCGAAATCATCGAGAAGGTCTTCGAACCCTTCTTCTCCACGAAGCCGGAAGGCAAGGGCACCGGTCTCGGCCTGTCAATGGTCTACGGTTTCGTCAAGCAGTCCGGCGGCCATGTGAAAATCTACAGCGAGGTCGGGCAGGGGACAACCGTCCGCATCTACCTGCCGCGGGCGCTTGCCGACGAAGACCGCGAAGTCGTGATCAACAAAGGTCCGATCGAGGGCGGTCAGGAGACCATCCTCGTGGTCGAGGACGACGAGGACGTGCGGGGAACCGTCGTCGAGATGCTCGGCGAACTCGGCTACCGCGTGCTGACGGCGAAGGACGCACAGGCTGGCCTGACGGTCGTGGAAAGTGGCATCCCGATCGACGTGGTCTTCACCGATGTCGTAATGCCCGGCCCGCTCAAGAGCCGCGAGATGGCCCGTCGCGCCAAGGAACGGCTTCCGAACCTCATCATCTTGTTTACCTCCGGCTATACCGAGAACTCCATCGTCCATGGTGGTCGTCTCGATGCCGGGGTCGAGCTGCTTTCGAAGCCTTACACGCGGGAAGCTCTAGCGCGAAGGCTCCGGCATCTCATCAACAACCAGAAGCAGCGGGAGCAGGCTGTGGCGCAGACGCTCTCCGCGAACCCGATCGTCGTCGCCCCGACAAGCGGGCCGTCGCTGAACATTCTTCTGGTCGAGGACGATATCCTCATTCGGATGAACACCGCCGAAATGCTGATGGACATCGGCCATCAGGTGGTCGAAGCCGGTTCCGGCGGCGAGGCCCTTCACATCGTGGCGAAGGGGGGCGTCGACCTTCTTGTGACGGATCTCGGGCTCCCGGACATGCGCGGCGGCGAGCTTGTGGTAAAGATCCGAGAGCTTTTTCCGGACATGGGCGTCATCCTTGCCACTGGCGAGAACCACAAGCCCGACGGCGCGGAGAACGCGGTACTTCTGAGCAAGCCCTACGATGAAGATGCCCTTCGGCTCGCGATCGGTGATGCCCAGCGGACGTCACGCGATGGAGCGTGACCAAGGGCGGGGCGAGCACTCGGAAATCCGCAAGCGCCACGCACTCAGGCGGCGCTTTGGTCGGTCGGACTTCCAGCCATGTCGACCGACAGCCACTTGTGTCGGGCGATCGCAGCCTGAAGCGACGTGAGGTCTCGGTTGCCTTCCCGGAACAGGTTCAGGATTGCGGACGCTGCCATCTCGAACTCCGGCATATTCCTCGCAACGCTCTGCTGACGGCTCCAGCCATCGAGTGCAGCCGCGACAATCTCGAGATCGCCTGGCATCAGCGTTGCGTGCAGAAAGTCCTTCATGTCGTCCCCTTGGTAATGGTCGCCGACATATAGGTGGTGCGACGTCACCTCCCAACCATCTGGAGCTTGCCTCAGCATTGTGCCCGCTTTGCAAGTCACTCGTCCCTCGCATGCCGCGCGGCGGTCGGCCGCTGGTGCGTGGTGCATTCGTGAATGAGCAGCAAGATCCAGCAACGAATTTCCGGTGCAGATACTTGCCATCAAGCCCTTCACTCCATGCGCATCCCCCCTAATTACTTGGGCACATGAGCAACTTTTCAGGCATCAACTCAACGAGCAGGCTTTCCGTCCTGCGGCGCAGCGGTCTTCTAAACCGTCCCGGCAGAGAGCAGTTCGGCGTCCTTACGGACCACGTCCGCACGATGCTGGACGCTCCTGTCGCGATCATCTCGATCGTGGACTCCGACCGTCAGGTTTTCGCAGGCCATTGCGGTCTTCCAGAGCCGTGGGCGTCTCGCGGCGAGACTCCGATGACGCACTCGTTTTGTCAGCATGTGGTCGAGACAAACGAGACTTTCATCGTTCGCGACGCGAACATCGATGAGCTCGTCAAGCACAACATGGCGATCGGCGATCTCGGCGTCGTGGCCTATCTGGGCGTGCCGGTCGCATTGCCGACAGGGGAGATTGCAGGCGCGCTGGCTGCCATCGACAGCGAGCCGCGCGACTGGACGGAGCGCGATCTCGACTGTCTGAAATCCCTGGCGAAGGTCGTTGAACGCGAAATCTCGATCTTCCTGTCCGAAGTCCGCTATCGCAGCTTCTTTGAGGAGATGCAGGAAGGCTACTACGTCGCCCGCGCGATCCGAGGCGACAACGGCATCCTGACAGATGTCGAGTTCCAGGAGGTCAATGCCGCGTTCGAACGCCTCACCAGCTTCACCGCGGCGGCGGTCGTCGGGACACGCCTGTCCGACCTGGTTCCCGAGGCGCTGCCGGAGATGCTTCCGCCATACGACCGCGTGCTGAGAACGGGAGAACTCGTCGAACACGCCAACACGGTGTCGTCGCTCGGAGGACGCTGGTTTGAAAACCGGATCCGCAAGATAGACGACGATCATATTGCCTCCCTCGTCACCGATGTAACGGCAAGGAAGCGTGCCGAGATCGAACTGCGCGAAAGCGAGACCTATTGGCGCGGCCTATTTGAGCAGATGTCGGAGGGTTTCATTCTCGGGACGGCGGTGCGCGACGCCGAGGGCAGGGTCGTCGACTGGCGCTACAAGGACGTGAACCGGGCATGGGGCGAATTTGTTGGCCTGCGTGCCGACGAGGCGGTCGGCCGGACGATCCGAGAGCTGTTTCCAGGCATCGAAGAAGAGTGGATCACCGAGGTCACACGTGCTCTCGACACCGGTCGCCCGAACGTCTTCGTAAGGCAGGTTGGCGCGATCGGCCGGACCTACGAGGGCCATGTTCATCCGCTGCAGGGGGACGACTTCGTCATTCTCTTCCTGGAGATCACCGAACGCATCGGGATGGAGGCCGCACTCGAAAACCGCGAGAAGCTGCTCCAGACCGTGATCGAGAGCATGCCGGTCGGCGTCCTTCTGGCGGAGGCGCCGTCCGGCCGCATCGTTATGCAGAACCGCCGCCTCGTGGACATGATCGGCCACGACGCATTGATCGCCCAGTCGCGCGAGGAATACGCCGAGTTCAAGGCATGGCATGCCGATGGCCGTCCGGTGCGGCCAGAGGAATATCCTCTTGCAATCATCACCTCAGGAAGCGCTGAGGAGTCCTACCTCGAGGTTCGCTACACGCGGCCTGACGGATCTGACATCTGGCTTTCCGTCGACGGAGAAGCTGTGAAGGACACGGGTGGTCGACTGACAGGCGCCGTCGTCGCCGTCTCCGACATCACCGACCGCAAGGCCGAGGAGGAGATGCAGACGGTCATCAACAGGGAGATGAGCCATCGCCTGAAGAACACACTGGCCATGGTCCAGGCGATCGCGATGCAGACGCTGCGCCCCGTCACCGACCGGGAACCGGTCCAGGCATTGGAAAACCGCATCCAGGCCCTTACTCAGCCCACGACATCCTCTTCGACAAGTACTGGAACTCTGCGCCTATCAGCAGGCTGATCTCCTCCACCCTCCAGCGCGTCGTACCGAGCGACCGGCTCGACGCCGAGGGCCCGGACATCACCGTCGGGCCGAAGGGCGCGCTGTCACTCTCGCTGGTTCTCCACGAACTCGCCACGAATGCCGTCAAGTATGGCTCGCTCTCCAATGAAGCCGGGCGAATCAAGCTAGACTGGATGGTCGAGGGAGCAGGTCCCGAGGCCGTATTCCGGCTCGTCTGGGCGGAGGACGGCGGGCCGCCGGTGCAGGAGCCGTCCCGGAACGGGTTCGGCTCCAAGCTCATCCGGATGGGTCTCATCGGAACAGGGGGCGTGGTGACGAGTTATCAGCCCTCGGGGTTCAAGGCCGAGATGACGGCAACCCTGGCGCAGCTTCAGCATACGGAATGACGATGGGGCAGTATCAGCAACCAAAGCGCAAGCCGATCCTTGTAGTGGAAGATGAGCCGCTCCTAAGGATGATGGCAATGGAACTGGTCGAGGAGGCCGGCTTCGATCCGGTCGAGGCCCGCGACGCCGACGAGGCGATCGCGATCCTCGAAGCAAGGACCGACATTGTCGTCGTGTTCACCGACATCGACATGCCCGGCTCCATGAACGGCCTCAAGCTGGCAGCGGCGATCAGGGACCGCTGGCCGCCGATCAAGATCATCATCACGTCAGGTAAGTTTCGGCTGGACGACAGCAGCATCCCGGCCCGGACCGTTTTCTTCCCGAAGCCGTACAGCCACGGCGAGGTCATCGCGACGATGAAGCGGATGTCCTCTCAATAGTCATTCTTCGTCGTAGGGCGAGGGTAAGCCGCACGCGCCGTGACGTTCTGCATCGGAAGACATCATATGCCGCCCGGTGGTCCCTCGCGTCGTTCGTGAGGAAGGTCGGAGGGCTATCGGGGCTTCAGTCTCGGATTGATGGATGCGCGATGGACATCGCTTTTCCCGGCGCTACTTTTCCACTTATTAAGCGGGGTCTGGATCATGGGCGGCTAGTACCGCCAGTCGGGCCGGATGTGCCGCTCGTATTCCTTCTCTGCAATGCCGTAGATTGGGCTCGCTAGCTCCTTGAGCTTTTCGATGTCCTTGATCACGACGAGGCCTCGCTCCGCCTTGATTGCATGTCTGCCTTCGAGACGATGAAGCGCATCTGTGACGCTCGGGCGGCGAACACCGAGCATAAGAGCCAGAAAATCATGCGTCAGTGGCAATTCGTGGCCTATCCGATCGCGCGCCATCAGTACCCAACGCGCAAGCCGCCGTTCGACGCCGTATCGCCCATCGGCGAGAGCGGTTGTGGCGACCTGGATCAGGAAGACATGTGCGTAACGCATCAAAAGTTCGCGCAATGGGCGGTCTTCGCGCATTGCAGCACGAAGCGCATCAACCTCAACTCTCAAGGCGGGACCACCGCATTGCATGAACGCGAAATGCGGTGTGCTGTCGACGCCGAGGATCGCCGGAACGCTCGAGAACCCTTCCAAACCTATACAACCGACTTCGATGGTCTTGGCACCTTTTCCACCGGCAATTTCAGAGGACAGTCCTCCTTCGAAAAAGAACACGTGGCTTAGCTGCTGATCGGATTCAAACAAGTGCTCGCCCTGCTGCAACTCGACTGGCTCAAGATGAGGCCTTAGACGTGTGACGACATCGTCCGAGAGCATCGATAGGATCCTGTTTGTCGTCCAGCTCATGAGATCAGCTCCGGTTCCCGGCGTGGGTCTATCCAGCTACCTAGCGCGGCAAACCGAGATATCCATAAAAACAAAAGGTTCGCAGGAAACCTATGAGGCTCTCTCAAGTTATGCAGGAGCTATCAGGGAGTGAAACATGATCCGACTTTATTTCCATATTCGCGATGGAGATCGGCTGTCCAAGGATCCGGAAGGTGCCGAGTTCCAGGACGTCGAAACGGCACGAGCAGAAGCCGTTCGCTCGGCGCGCGAGCTTTTGTCCCAGCGGGTTTTGAATGGAGAGGAAATCGATGGGCAATCTTTTGAGCTGACCGACGAGAGCGGTGCTGTCGTGGATACCGTCAAGTTTCGCGACGTGCTTCGGCTGCACCAAGGTTAAAATAATCAGCCTAAGTAAGAAATACGCATGAACGGCGGGTGAGGTCGATCACCCGCCTACGCACCTGCATTCAGATTACTCTTCGTCGTCCCATGAGGGGCGTTCAGGCTCGACTGCGTCCGGTCGAGCATCCCATTCGGCGCTGGCCTGGGACCAATGCTCATGCTCTTGACCCTCTGGCTGTCCAGCCTGCTCCCACAGCTCGTAAGCTCGACGAGCAATCCATTCCTCACGATTTTCGTCCATTTTAACCTCCCTGCAGGAAAGCGAAGACATCCTCGCCACCCAGTTGCTGTCATTCTCGAATTGCTGATCCCGTCAGAGCCGCGAAGGGTGATTAATACCTCGGCGCGACACCTCCCGAAGGAACAGCGGGCGGAGAACGTCAGCTTCTCTAGGTAGGTTCCTGACGAAAGAGAAAAGTGGGTCAAGGGTACGATGCCGTACCAACGCGGCCGCGGATTTCTCCCGTGACGCGTAGCTCGCATAAGAGGTGATCGCTAGAGAAGTGTGACGCCGGGAGCCTTACGGCTGATCTGGCGGCCATCCCTGAAGCGATGTCGACGTCAAAGACATCGGCGCGAGCCTATGACCCGCGCCGATGATCGTGTTTAAGCTGCAGTTGCCGACGCCGCGCCGAGCTTGACTGACGGCTCACGTCCCCAGACACGAAGCTTGCCAAGCTCTTCGACGAAACTTGTTAAAGTTGTGCCGCCCGAAAGCTCCAGAACACCTTCGTCAATGTCCTTTCCGATACCGGCCTTCTCAAGCAGTGGCAGGGCGACATCGCTGTAGCCGATGAACTTGCAATGGTGGAACGCGTCCGCCACGAAATCTCGTGCGGTCGCCTCCTTCAGCAGATCTTCGACACCTGCCTCAGACGGGAGGAGTCCAACAGCATCGAAAAGCACCGACGGGCCACCGTCGATCATGTGGTGGGCCGCGATGAAGCTTCCGTCGGAAGTCGTTACGCCGCCAACCTTCGGTGCGATGAGTTCGACAAGGCCCTTTTCCTTCAAGACGGCGCTCGTCAGAGCCTTCAACAGTTTCGCATCGACGCCGTCGGTAACGAGGATGCCAAGCTTGCGCCCTTCGAAACGCTTCGGGCCACGCTCGACGATACTGAGCGCCGGGGACGGCTCAAGATCCTGTCGTGTTGGTACGGCCGCCGTTGCTGCCTTCGGCATGGCAGCCATTCCCAACCGATGAGCAACCTCGGACGCGAGTGTCTCATCGATATTGAGCAGATGAGAAACCATGCGCTCGCGGATCGCAACTGTCTCGACTTTGCTGAGCTCGAAGGTCAGCGCCATGATGATATGACGCTGTTCCGGCGGTGTCTGGCTGATAAAAAACTGCCGCGCCTGACTATAGTGGTCAGCGAAGCTTTCGGGACGAAGCTGGACCTTGGTGCCGGATTCTTCCGCCGGAAAATGCCTGTAGCCGCGAGTTTTGCTTTCACGCGGACCTTCACCGAACGAGTTCGGCTCATAGTTTACCCGACCGACCGGATTGTGCATTGCCATATGGCCGTCCTGCTGGAAATGCGCGAAGGGACACTTTGGGGCATTAATCGGCAGATGGGTGAAGTTCGGGCCACCCAGCCGCTTCAGTTGGGTGTCGAGATAAGAGAAGTTGCGGCCCTGCAGCAGAGGATCGTTACTGAAGCCAATTCCCGGCGGCACATTCTGTGTCATGAACGCGACCTGTTCGGTTTCGGCAAAGAAGTTGTCCGGCATCCGGTCCAGCACCAAACGACCAATAGGCTTTACGGGCACTACCTCCTCAGGAATGATCTTTGTGGGGTCGAGGACGTCGAAATCGAACCTGTCGGCGAATTCCTGATCGAAGAGCTGAACCCCCAGCTCCCACTCCGGGAAGTCGCCCGTTGTAATCGCCTGCCACAGATCACGACGGTGGAAGTCGGGATCAGCACCGTTGATTTTCACCGCCTCGTTCCAGGCGACAGACTGCAGGCCGAGCTTTGGTTTCCAGTGAAACTTGACGAAGGTCGATTGATCCTTGTCGTTGATGAACCGGAAAGTGTGGACCCCAAAACCTTCCATAAAGCGCAGCGATCTTGGGATGGTTCGGTCCGACATGATCCACATGACCATGTTCATGCTCTCGGGCGTGAGACTGATGAAGTCCCAAAAATTGTCGTGCGCCGTCTGAGCCTGCGGGAACGCTCGGTCCGGCTCTTGCTTGGCCGCATGGATGAGATCAGGAAACTTGATCGCGTCCTGGATGAAGAAGACCGGAATGTTGTTGCCGACCAGGTCCCAGTTGCCTTCCTTGGTGTACATCTTGACGGCAAAGCCGCGGACGTCGCGCGCAAGGTCTGCCGAACCCTTGTTGCCGGCAACCGTCGAGAAGCGAACAAAGACTGGCGTCTTCTCACCAGCCCGCTGGAATACGTCGGCACGGGTATATTTGGCGAGAGATTCGTATGTCTCGAAATAACCGTGCGCCCCATAGCCGCGCGCATGGACCACCCGCTCGGGAATGCGCTCATGGTCGAAATGAAAAATCTTCTCTCTGAAGTGGAAGTCTTCCATCAATGCCGGGCCACGAGGACCCACACGCAAGGTGTTCTGATCGTCGGCGACCGGACCGCCCTGTGATGTCGTCAGCACCTCGAAGCCATCTTCTGCTGTCTGATGAAGCTCGCCGCCTGCACCGCGCGAAAGTGTCTGATCGTGGATGGCGACGTGATCGGTTGATGATTGTGTCTTCTTGGCCATTTGCCCGTCCTCAGGTTTAAGAAACAGAAAAAGGCCGCCTTGCGGGCGGCCTCTCGTCATTCCGGTTGATCAGGCAGCTTTCTTGCCCTTGTCGTTGGCGGAAGCTTTTGCCAGTGCCGTCAACTTTTTGTCGGTTGCCACCTCTTCCGACAGGTTCTGCTCGAGCATCGGCACGGCGTCCTTCAGGCCGAGCTGCTTGGCCCACTCAATGAGGGTGCCGTAACGCGCGATCTCATAATGTTCGACAGCCTGGGCAGACGATATGAGACCGGCATCAAGTGCGGACGATCCCTTGAATTCCTCGATGATCTCTTCACCCTCGGCGATGATGCCCTGGATGGCTTCGCAGGTCTTGCCGCGCGCCGACTTGCCGAGGAGCTCGAACACCTGTTCAAGGCGCTCGATCTGGCCCTGTGTTTCCTCGCGATGCTGAAGGAAGCCCTGCTTGCCTTCTTCAGACTGGGATGCTCGTGCCATTTTCGGCAGAGCCTTCAGAATCTGCTTTTCTGCGAAGTAGATATCTTTCAGCGTATCCAAAAACAAGTCGTCGAGTGTTTTGGCAGTTGCCATAGTTTTCCTCCATCGATTTCGAGATGTTGCATGGCTGAGCGGGCCGTTGGCCACATAGGTGACGCTGACTAACGACCGCGATGCGGACTCGTTCCCGTTCGGCAGCGTACTAAACGTATCTTTCCCTCGAACGCATTGAAGCAAACGACGGATCCGCGTGATTGACGAGCTCTTCAAGGATTGAGGAACTCTTTGCTGCGTTGCCGAGGGGAGCATAAAAAAGCCCGCCAGAAAGGCGGGCTCTTTTGAGGTTTGGTGGCGCCAATTAGGCCCGATCGACAACATCCTTGGCGGCGTCCTTCGCCTTGCCTTTGAACTGCTGCGCGTCGCCCTTGGCTTCCTGCGCTGCGCCCTTGGCCTGCATCTTGCGGTCACCCATCGCGTCGCCGGCAGCCTGACGTGCCTTGCCGGCCAGTTCGTTGGTCTTACCTGCGACCTTGTCTGAGGTGCTACCCATATCGGTTCTCCTTAGTGAAGCGTTGATGATGACTAAAGAACTCGAAGCTACCGGCGTTCGTTCCGAATAAACCTGCGTCCTATCTCGATGGCATCCGGAAGATCATTCCGCGGGAACCATCTCCTCGCGCCGCCCGTCGCGGATATTTGCTGCCGCCATGAGCGTCCCGGCCCCGGCAACAGCCAGCATGATGCAAACACCGCTCGATCCGAAGGTGTCGATAAGCCAGGAGGCGACCACCGGCGTGAGGGCGGCACCAATGATCCAGCTTAAGTCGGTGGCAATCGCAGAACCGGTGTAACGATCTCGACGAGAAAATTGGCGAGCGACGAGCCGAGGGTTCTGTCCATATGTCAGGCCCAGCAGTGCGAAGCCGATAATGATGAACGCGCCGGTGCCAATGCCATCGCTCTGAAGAAAGATCAGGCTTAGCAATGCGAAGACGACAGTTGCGGCACCACCGGTTCTGACGACGCGCAATGCCCCGGCTCGCTTGCTCAGAAAAGCACCGGCGAAGATGGACGCGATGCCAACACTGACGCCGATGATCTCATAGACGAACAACGACCCGACCGAAGCCGCGTCGCGGGCGACCGCACGGCCTAGCGGATAGAGCGTGATCAGAACAAGCGTGGCAATGCCTGCAAAGGGAACAATCGCTCCTGTCCATACGGCGCGCCAGTTCTCAATTCTGGAAATCGGCTTGGGGTCGAGCTGGAAGTCTTTTGTCGCCTCAACGAATTCGGAACTGGCGACGATGCGAAGCCTTGCGAAAAGGGCGACGACATTGATGGCAAATGCCACATACATCGGATAGCGCCAGCCGAATGCCAGAAAGTCTTCTGTCGACAGCGAGCTATGGATGTAGGTGAAGATCAGAAGCGCAAGCCCGAACCCGATTGGTGCGCCAAGCTGCGGCATCGTCGTGTACCAGGTTCGTTCTGACGGCTGGGCACTTGCTGCAGCGACAGAGGTCAGGCCGTCGAAGGCGCCGCCGAGCGCAAGTCCCTGAAGTGCGCGAAAAACGATCAGCAGAGTGACGGACGTCGATCCGATCGATGCGTAGGGAGGAATGAACGCCGTGCCGGCTGTGGACGCCCCAAGCAGAAGCAAGGCTGCGGTCAATTTCGACCCACGTCCAAACCGCCGCTGGATGGCCAAGAACAGGGCAGATCCGAACGGGCGGGTGAGATAGCCGATGGCGAAAACGAGAAGCGAATAGGTCAGCCCGATCGTGGGATCGCCCGCAAAGGAGAAGATCAACGCGGGAAACACGAGGATCGAGGCGATCCCGTAGGTGAAGAAGTCGAAGAATTCCGACGCCTTGCCGATCACCATGCCGAGTGCAACGCTCTCGGCCTTCGGTTCATGATCGTCGTACATGGACTGTACTGAGTGCTCTTGTGGTGTCGAAGATGGAATCGATCCGGCTGACATGAGGACCTCGTTTCAGATTTGCATGATGGATGAGCGCAAAACTCGCCGCCTGCCAAACCGTTCCGCGTCGCAGCATTTCCTGCAGAAAGCCTCGACTTGAATGCTGCGGTGCAGCAAATTGTCGCGCCTCGGCGGGGAACTGTTAGCCTTCGGCGTCCATTTCGGTTTGGCACGTCATGGCAAGGCTTTGATGTGAGCATCTGCAACGAAGAATGGAGACGTGACCACCATGGCATCAGACACGAAGAAGGTACGCTACGCCGTTGTGGGCGGCGGTCAGATCTCGCAGCAGGCTTTCATGCCAGGAGTAGGACAGACCGACAACTCGGAGCTGGCGGCCCTGGTGACCGGCGACCCAGTCAAGGCCGACAAGCTGGCGAAGAAGTACGGCATCAAGCCTTGGACCTATGATCAGTACGGAGATATGCTGAAATCCGGTGAGATCGACGTCGTCTATGTGGCGACCCCGAATGCCCATCACACCGATCTGGTCGTGCAGGCACTTGAGGCGGGCATCCACGTCCTTCTGGAAAAACCGATGACCTCCAGCGTCGAAGATGCGGAGAAGGTGGTTGAGGCACAGAAGGCGAGCAAAGCCAAGCTGATGATTGCCTATCGCTTGCATCATGAGCCCGGCACGGTCGAGATGTTCACGCGCGCCCGAAACGGCGACTTCGGTGAGCTTCGGGCGTTCTCTTCGACCTTCACCCAGAATGTCGCCGAGGAAAATTCCCGCGGTCACAACGGCTATTGGGGCGGCCCCGTGCCGGACATGGGGACCTATCCGTTGAACGCCGTTCGCAACCTGTTTGGCGAAGAGCCGGTCTCGGTCCATGCCGTCGGGACGAAGGCGTCCGATCGAGGCTTCGATTTTCATGATACGGTGGCGGTCACACTGCGCTTTCCCGACGAGAAGACGGCTCAGTTCACCGTCAGCTATGCCACGGCTGCAGCCGAAAGCTTCACGCTTATCGGCACGAAGGCGACCATCCATGCGACGCCGTGCTTCATGTTCGGCCCGAAGACCGGCATCACCTATGTCGAGAAGACTGAGGACGGCGAGAAGACGCATGCCTTCGATCCCGTCGAGCAGTTTGGCAACGAAACCCAGTATTTCTCGGACTGTATCCTGAATGGCCGCGACCCAGAAGCGGACGGAGAGGAAGGTCTGATGGATATGCGCGTTCTCGCAGCCGTGGAGAAGTCGCTCGAAACGGGTGAAACCGTGGTGCTCCCGCCAGCGAAAAGGGCGAAGCGCGTGTCTTCGGATCAGGCGCTTAGACTGCCGCCTGCGAAAGAGCCTTCCGAGGACGAGATGATCAGCATCGTCCCGCAGTCGAAGTGACCCCCTTGGCAGCGCGGTGCTCCGTCAAGGGGCGGCGCGCCGCTGTCCGCCGACAGACATCCCTCCATGACAGAGAACCCTTCCTTGCTCGAAAAATCTGCACAAGACGGCTGCACCGCCGGGCGGACCGATGGCTTCCTAAATATAGACGACTATGGCGCACTCGGAGACGGCCGATCCGTGGCACTCAGCGGTGTCGATGGATCGATCGACTGGTGGTGCGTTCCCAACATGGATTCGATGCCGCTGTTCGACAGGCTTCTGGAGCCGGAGGAGGGCGGACACTTCACCATCGTCCCGCGCGATGCCTTTACCGTTTCCCGGCGGTATCGGCCCGGCAGCAACGTGCTGGAAACTGACTTCCAGACAGCTTCCGGCCGTGCTCGGATGACCGAGTCAATAAACAGCGGACATGCCGGCAGACTGCCATGGGCGGAACTCGCCCGGCGCATCGAGGGGCTCGAAGGCTCCGTCGCGTTCGATGTCGTGATGCAGGTCGGCCGTCGTGGCGGGACTGTCAGCCCCTATATCTCAGGGATCGGAGGCCGTCAGGTCTTCCATGCCGGTCGAGTGCTCGGGCTGTTCCTGTGTACGGAAGGCGTCGCGGCTCGCATTTCTGACGAAGGTGTGACGGCGGAACTGCGTGTCTTCGCCGGTCAGAGGGAGACCGTTGCGATCGTCGCAGGCGAAGACGAGCCGCTGGTTGTGCCATCGATGCAGGAAATCGACGAGCGTATCGACGTTTCGGATCGCGCCTGGCGGACATGGTCGCAAGGCGTCCGTTACAATGGTGAAGACCGCGACGCCTTCGTCCGCAGCGCGCTGGTTCTGAAGCTACTTCTCTATTCGCCGTCTGGCGCAATCGCCGCCGCAGCCACGACCTCCCTGCCTGAGGGCATTGGCGGCGAAAAGAACTACGACTACCGCTACGCCTGGGTCCGGGATGCCGGCTACACCATCAATGCCTTCCTGGCGGGAGGCGCGGAGGCCGAGGCGAAGGCGGCGTTCTCCTGGCTGGTCGCACAGTTGAAGCGTCACGGCTCGCGCGTCTGCTATCGGCTGGATGGTGGGCTTGTCGACAACATCGAGGAGCTCGCCTACTCCGGGTATCGACAGTCCAGGCCTGTGGTTGTTGGCAATCTCGCCACGGAACAGCAGCAGCACGGCGTCTACGGCGACATCCTGGAGACCGCTTCTCAGTTCGTCAGTCGTGGCAACATTCTCGACAGCGCGACTGCAGAACTCCTCTCCCATCTGGCGGACGAATGTGCCGACGTGTGGCGAACGCCGGATTCGGGTATCTGGGAGCTGCCGGAAACGCAGCACTATACGATGTCGAAGATCAGTTGCTGGCAGGCGCTCACACGGGCGGCGGAGCTTGCCGACGGCGGTCAGCTTCCCACGACCTGCCGTGACCGCTGGCAGCGGGAGGCGGGCCGCATCAAGGACTGGGTAGAACAGAATTGCTGGTCGGAGCAGAAGCGGGCATTCGTCATGTATCCGGGTTCCGACAAGCTGGACGCTTCTCTTGCGCTCGCCGTGCGGTTTGGGTTCGACGGACATGACAAGCTGGACGCCACCATGGAAGCAATTGATCGCGAGCTCGGCAGAGGTCCTTATCACTATCGCTACTCTGGGGTGGAGGCGGAGGAGGGGTTTTTCGTTGCCTGTTCCTTCTGGATGGTCGAAGCCTGGGTCGCGCTCGGACATCTGGACAAGGCGCGTTCAAGGCTCCGTTTGCTGACCGATGAACTCAAGCGTGACGCGGGATTGTTCGCCGAGATGGTCGATCCGGACACCAAAAAGTTTCTTGGAAATCTTCCGCAAGGCCTCAGTCATCTCGCACACGTCATGGCGCTGACCTCGATCGAAGAGGCTTTCCGATGTAAACCTGACTGACGCTGTAGGCTTGCGCCGTTTCGCCGCACTGGGAAGCACGGAACAATCGCTTCTGACTTACATTGTTGCGGTGCAGCAATTCAGGGGCAGGGCTTTCCTTCATATGGCAATAAGCAGCGACACTACTTCATCCGGTTCGGACGGGTCCACGCCGAAGCAGATCAAGTATTTGAACTTCATCACCGCGGTTGCGACCTTCGGGGCGCTGGCATTTGGATACGACACGGGCGTCATTGCCGGTGCCCTTCCGTTCATGAGCAAGGCGGTGCAGGAAGGCGGTCTGGGGTTGACCGCGTTCTCAGAGGGCCTTGTCACTTCAGCGCTGATTATCGGGGCTGCTCTCGGTTCTTTCGCGGCCGGTCAGCTCTCGGATCGCTTCGGAAGGCGGAAATGTCTTCTCGCTCTGGCGATCATCTTTTTCGTTGGCGCGCTTGGGACTGCCTTCTCTCCTGATATCCCAATCATGGTGGCAATGCGCTTCATCCTCGGGATTGGAGTGGGCGGCTCTTCTACAATTGTCCCGCTATTCATAGCTGAAGTCGCCCCTCCGAAACGTCGGGCACGATTGGTCACGAGAAGCGAACTAATGATCGTCAGCGGCCAAATGGTTGCATACGTGACCAGCGCTGTCCTCGCTCATGTCGTCGATAACCCCGAAGTCTGGCGCATCATGCTGGGGCTTGCCGCGGTACCGGCGATCCTGCTTTGGGTCGGCATGATCTTCGCGCCTGAATCGCCACGTTGGCTGGCCCAACATGGCCGTGAGGACGAGGCCCACGAAGTCATGAAGGCAATTCGCCGAGATCCTCAGCAGCGAGAAAAAGAGATGGCGTCGATGACGGATGCGTCCTCTGACGAGGAGCCGGCGTCCTTCAGTGATCTGCGCGAACCCTGGATTCGAAACCTTCTTCTGATCGGGATCGGGCTTGGCTTCGTCGCGCAGTTCTCCGGCATTAACGCCTTCATGTACTTCACGCCCATCATCCTGCAGTCGACGGGCCTCACGACCGAGGCAGCGCTGACGGCCACGATCGGCAACGGAGTGGTTTCTCTTCTTGCCACATGTCTGGGGCTGTGGCTGATCGGCCGCGTCCCGCGCCGTCGCATGCTGCTGACTGGCCTGTCCGGAGTTCTCTTGGCACAGCTCGCTCTTGGCCTCGCCCTCCAGATGATGCCGGATGGCGCTCTTCGAAGCTACACAGCGCTTGGCATCATCTTCGCCTTCCTCTTCTGCTACCAGAGCATGGTATCGACGACCTACTGGCTGATGATGTCCGAACTGTTCCCTCAGCGCATGCGTGGCATGATTGCCGGCATTGCGGTCGCCCTTCAGTGGGTGTTCAACGCCACGGTCGCATTCCTTTTCCCGATGATCATGGCGGCTGTTGGCTACTCGACCTTCTTCATCTTCTTCGCCATCAACGTGCTCTCGCTCCTCTTCGTCGCGCGCTTCGTCCCGGAGACACGCGGCAAGTCACTCGAGAAGCTGGAGGCACATCTCGAGCAGGAACTCACGCCAGAGCCGGCGTGAGACGGTAAGGAGATACGAATGTCGCCTCGGCCGTACGACGAACCTTTGCCCGACTGGACGCCAGAAGAGCGCCCGGTCATGCCGGGCTCGCCGTCGACACCATCTCATCCTCCCCTGCGACGGATCGCCTACTTCTTCGTCGGTGCGCTTGTCATGGTCACCTACGCCTTGTCTAACGGCTTCGTCACTGCAAACCTGCCGCAGATCCAGGGCACGTTCGGTCTGACAAATTCCAAAGGCGGGTGGGTGACGAGCGCCTATTTCATGGCCTACATGTCAGCCAATCTCTTGGTGTTCAAGGCGCGCCAACAGTTCGGCGTCCAGCGTTTCGCACAGGTCGCCGTCCTCGCCTTCGCATGCGTCATCCTTCTTCACCTATGGGCGGTTGATTTCACCACGCTCATCGCTGTGCGCGTTCTTCTGGGGTTGGCGGCAGCCCCGATGGTCGCAATCGGGCTGTTCTATCTCATACAGGCTTTCCCGAAGGTCCATGTCGGCCGTGGCCTGTGTATCGCCCTCGGGTTCGCGCAACTGTCCATCCCGCTCGGTTGGGTCGTATCCCCTTACCTCACCGAGAACGCTGCCTGGCAACCGCTCTATCTCTTCGAATTCGGCATGGCGCTCCTGGTGGTGGCGGCCGTGTCCGTCTTGAAACTCCCTCGAAGCGTCCGTCTTCACGCCTTCGAGTGGCAAGACCTTGTCAGCTACTGTTTCTTCGCTCCGGCACTGGCGCTGATAGGAGCCGTCCTCGGACAGGTCAGAATCCTCTGGTGGTCGGACAATGCTTGGATGGCTGCATGTCTGATCGCCGCGATCCTTCTCCTGTTCGGTGGACTGACCGTCGAAAGCCGTAGGTCGAACCCGCTGATCCAGACAAGTTGGCTCGGCACCAGGAAACTCATTCAATTCTTCGTCGGGTCGTTCTTCATCCGCTTCATCCTTTCGGAACAATCCTATGCGGCGGTCGGGGTGATGCGGTCCCTGGGGATGGGGCACGACCAGTTGCAACCTCTCTACCTGCTGATCGCAGGCAGTATGATCCTCGGCGCCGTCGTCGCGGCCGCGTCTTTCGGCCCGAAGCGGATCGTCCCGCTCATCACGGCATCCATCGTCCTGATCGTGCTCGCCGGATATCATGACAGCAATCTGACGAGCGTGACGCGGCCGCATGACCTGTTTCCAGGCCAGTTCGCCATCTCGTGCGCCGCTGGCATGTTCATGGGACCGCTTCTGATCATGGGCGTGACCAAGGCACTTTCGCACGGCGTCTCGTATATGATTACCTTCGCGGTCCTGTTCGGTGTCAGCCAGAGCGTCGGCGGCCTTTCGGGCGCGGCGGTCTACAGTTTGTTTCAACAGCATCGGGAGCAGGAATATTCCTCGCAAATGATCTCGCATCTCGACAAAGGGGATCCGCTGGTCGCGGCGCGGATATCGCAGCAGGCACAAGCTCTGTCGTCACGTATCACCGACCCTGTCATCCGGCAGGCGGAGAGCGCGGCCCAGTTATCCCAGACGACGACGCAGCAGGCCAATGTCCGTGCCTATATCGACGTCTTCATTCTCAACTGCATCATCGGCATTGCACTGTTTTCGTGGTCGCTTCTGAACATCTTGCGTGAACTCTGGCAGCAGCGCCCGAGACCGACGCCTATATCCCATCACTCCAGCTCGCAGACGGTCAGACCATGAACGCAAACGTTTCGCCAGATCAACTCAAGGAGCCGGTAGAGGCTCGCGACGATAGGCCGATGAAGAAGGAAAGTCCGCGACGGGCGGATGAAAAACCCTCGGAAACCGACGGGCCGCCTGAGAAGACCTCCAAGGCGAGCTGGTCGACAATCGCCATCATGGCGATTGTTGCCGCGGTGGGAATCGGGACGATCCTCTACGCCTGGAATATCTGGCCCTTCGCCGGTCCGGTTGTGACCACAGAGGACAGTTATGTGAAGGGGCGGGTGACGACGCTCGCTCCCCAAGTGACCGGATATGTGGCGGAAGTCCCCGTCCAGGATTATCAACGGGTTTCTGCGGGCCAGATCCTAGTTAAGATCGACGACAAGACCTATCGGCAGGCATTCGAAAAGGCGCAAGGCAATCTTGAGGTTGCACAGGCGAACCTCGACAATGTGCAGCAGACGATCGCTCAAAACGAGGCCGACATCGTTGCAAAGCAGGCCGACTTGAAGTCTGCCCAGGCACAATACGCACAGGCCCACGCTGCGCGCGAGCGGAGCGAGGAGCTTACCTCGAAGGGAGTTTCGACAACCGCGGAGCTGGAGCAGGCCGTCGCGACAGAACAGACCGCTCAGGCGTCCATCGAAAGCGCCAAGGCAGCGATCCGCGTGGCGGAAACCACGCGCGACAGCACGACCGTGTCGAAGCGTGTTTTGGAGGCGGACGTCAAGGTGGCGATGGCAGATCGTGACACTGCTCAGACCAATCTCGACCGAACTGTCATCCGGGCGCCGCGAGCCGGACAGATCGGGGCGGCCTCGGTGAGGACGGGACAATACGTGACCTCGGGCACGACGCTGATGTCGCTGGTCCCCGACGACGTGTGGGTTATCGCCAACTTCAAGGAGACGCAGATGAACCACATGGCCGTCGGCCAGCCGGCGACCATGGCCGTCGATGCGTTGGATGGCGAGATCGTCAGAGGCGTCGTGGAGGAGATTTCTCCGGCGACCGGGTCAGAGTTCAGCGTCCTGCAGGCCGACAATGCAAGCGGCAACTTCACCAAGGTCGTTCAGCGTGTTCCAGTGAAGATCCATCTGGACGCCACCGACCCAGTGACGCAGACGCTGCGTCCGGGAATGTCTGTCCGCACGAGCGTGGACCGGTCGGTCGACAAGCCTGACAGACCTTGACCGCTGTCTTCGGGATAAAATGCGGTAGACGGCACGAGCGTCTCCGGAACGTCGCGGGTTTTCGACCGTTCAGGCGATCTGAACCACCGGAGGAAACCATGAGCGAGCACGACATCCGCGAAGCAGCGTATAGGAAGTGGGAAAGCGAGGGCAGGCCAGAAGGCGAGCACGAGCGCCACTGGAGGGAAGCCGAGGACGAGCATCGCAAGTCGACAGGCACGCCGCAGACGATGCCGTCCGACCACAACAGCGGCGTCGCCCCGCCTGCAACTTCGTCACCATCCGAGGTCGAGGAGCCGTCGAACGACTGGCCGGCCGCCGACAAGAAGTGAGTTCATTCGCATTTTATTAAATATGTTGGCGAACAATCCGCTTCGAGGGGCGATCCATAACGGGACAAGCGAGTTCATCTCGTAACCACGAAGCGGAGACTGCCATGTGCCAGCGTACAGTGCTCATCGTTGAAGACGAATTCCTCATCAGGATGGTGCTCGCCGACACCCTTCTCGACGAGGGATACGATGTTGTCGAAGCCGGAAACGTCCTGGAGGCTGTGGGCATCCTCGGGCAGCGGAAGATCGACGCCGTCATCACGGATGTCGATATGCCTGGCGGTCTGAGCGGCTTCGATCTTGCCCGAATGATTTCGGATACGCACATGAACGTGCCCGTGATCGTGGCATCGGGCAGACACCGACCGCTTCCGGAAGAGATGCCGGGCGATGCCGTGTTCGTCGCCAAGCCTTATGGGATGGAAGTCATCGCCGCCATGGTCGGCGACATGACCTCTGAGGAGGGGCGTAGGTTGGCCGGCTAGTCGAAGTCGCCGATCCTTCCCGTGGAAGACGATAACAGCCTCGCCTTCTTCTCTGGCTCGCTCAACAAGCCGTCCTTCGTCGAAGACCCCGTCATATGGAGTTTCAGCGCCATCGGATATTCTGGGATGGGCGACCAATGGTGCAATGATAGAGACTAAGTGAGCCTGAGATATTTGCACACGAACGTGAACGGGCGCTCTTCTTTGGCCTTCGTCAGCCGGACCGAGAAGCCATAGGCCTCAGCTTGCGCGCTGACATCGATCGCCTTCTCGACCTCGAAGACTTTATCTTTATGCGGCAAGGTCCAGTGTCGAATTTCCGACAATGCCTTTTTCGTAGCTGCTCTGGCGCCCGGTGCGATCAGCAGAATGTTTTTGTGTAGCTCTTCGAACTCGGTGACGTCATATCCCCCGAGATTGAGGAAGAATAGCTTGTCCTCGCTTGGTTCGGTCGAGCCGGTTACCAACTCGATGTCAAATCCGTCAGCTTGTGTGAGTTCACCCCAGCAATCGAGGTGGAGACTTTTGGGATCGCCCCACCATTGCCGTCGCAGATCGTCATGGCAGGCCTCCGGACTTTCACCAATTGAAAACCGTATGTCGTGCAGCTCGATGTTCGACCCACCACAATCGCCGCCAATATAGAACATAAATAGCTTCATACGCCGTCTCTTCCCTCTGCAATTTAAGCGTAAATGGCCTATTCCGCCATCTCGTCAATGAAGAACGAGCCGACCGGGAACTGGTTGGTGTGATGATCGTTTGGAGGGAGCGAAGCGCGTTGTGCGCTATTGGAGCCCTCATGCGTAAACGCATTGCTATCGTCGGGTCTGGCCCGACGGCTCTCTATGCCCTGCGAGATCTGATCAAATCCAAGCCATCCATAGACATCGTCATTTTTGAATCGTCGGATGTGGCCGGTAAGGGAATTCCCTACCAGCGCGGCATCAATGATCCAGCTATGCTGTCGAATATTCCAAGCGTTGAGATTCCTGATCTGCCAGAAAGCCTTGTTGCGTGGCTTGTAGTACAGTGCGACGAATATCTGGCGGCATGTGAGATAGAGCGGGGCGACATCTCTGACCGCGCCTTCTATCCACGCGTGGTGATCGGTGATTATTTTCGGGCACAGTTCGAGGCGCTTGTCGCATCGGGTGAACAGGCGAGACACGCGATCGACGTTCATGAGGGCTGTCAGGTTTCAGACATCCTTCCTTCAGGCCTAGGGTATCTCGTTCGGTTAGGTGACGGTTGCGATGATGAGTTCTTCGACTACGTCATCGTAGCGACGGGTCATAGCTTCCCATCCGCACCAGAAATCGCACCAGGTTACTTCGAGGCTCCGTGGCCTGCGTATGCCTTGAAATCGATACCCAGTGGCAAAATCGGTGTGCTTGGTACGTCGCTCAGCGCCATCGACGCAGTCATGACGGTCGCCACCTCATTCGGGCACTTTGTCCGAAAGGCTGATGGGTTTCTCCTCTACCAGATCGACGAGGGTCACGAGCGGTTTGGGGTCTCGATGATGTCCCGAAAAGGGCTTCTTCCAGAGGCCGATTTCTACTTTCCGATCCCCTATGAAAAGCCGAAGATCTGTACCGCAGAGGCCGTTTCGGATCGCGTAAAGCTGGGAAGCGGCGGCCTTCTTGACGCCGTGTTCGAACTCTTCCGAGAGGAACTGACGCTTGCTGATCCGCAATACGCTCGGGATATCGGCCTTCAAGATCTAACGGTCGATACGTTCGCGGCCGCCTACTACGGTATGAGAGATAAGTGCAATCCATTCGAATGGGCGGCGGCCAATCTCAAGGAAGCCAAAGGGAATTACAGGAAGCAGCAAACCGTCGCGTGGCGGTATGCGATCCTCATCACCCACGAAATCATCGAGAGTGCAGTCGGCCATTTCACCGCCGATGACCTCGTCCGTTTCAACCGGTCCTTCAAGAGCATTTTTGCTGACGATTATGCCACCGTGCCACACCTATCGATCGAGCGCCTCCTTGCGCTGCATGACGCGGGCAGGCTCGACATTATCGCGCTGGGTGACCAGTCAGCGATTTCCCACGCCGAACTTGAGAGAGGCGCGACCCTGACTTTTGCGGGTGGGACACTGCGGTTTGATACTTTCATCGATGCGACTAGCCAGAAAACCAAGTCTGCTGACGATCTGCCGTTTCCGTCACTAAAAGAGCACGGCCTCGTCTCGCACGCCCGAACGATCACGCCGCGTGGCAATCAAAGGCGTACAGGGGGTATTGACGTCGATGATCACTGTCGGCCTTTAATCGCCGGCATAAAACCGGTCCGGCGGCTCTACATTCCGGCGATTTCTTATCTGCTTCACAAACGGCCCTTTGTTCAGGGCATCACCAGTGCTGCAGAACTCGGACAGACAGTAGCTCGATCAATCATCACGGATATTATGCGGCCAACCCGCAGTCGTCGCGCTCCGCGAGCAACCAGGTCGATGATAGGGATCGCCGAAATTGCGTGATGGTATCGTGCCGTAGAGGAGTGACGCGGAGGTGAGTGGACGCAGTCAAGGCGCGGCGGCCACCAGATCGCCGGAGAGACATCGGACAAAAGGAGATCCCGCTTCTGGGCGATGGTACCGAAAAATCGGTGTCGTAATCCGCTTCGATGACCGCTTAACAGCTCTGATTGCCTATTTTGTAGTGAACCCTGTGCGATCTCGCGCCAAAATCGATCTTGCCGCGACAGCGCGCGCGCCTCGTCGCCGCGGCATGAAAAAATGCTGATCTTGAGCGATGAAGAGCCGGCGTTGAATGTCAGCAGTATGGCGTCGGACATACCAGGCGCCGGTTATGGCGTGTGACCCGAAAGCTCGAGCGGAAACGGTCATTGGCAAGCATGCAGGACAACCGCCAGGCCAAAGGTACATAGGGCGGCCGATCGGGTCAAAAAGAAGTGACCTCACAGTGGATCGGGAACCTCTCGACGTTTCAATGATTTAGCAAAGAAGTTCGGCAAGGCCGAATAGGCAGTCACTTCCTCCACCTCACTTGAAACGCCCTACGCCAAGCGGGCATTTTTCAGTCAGCGGAGCCTTTCATGCTGGATGTTACCCCACTCGAAATATCTCGACGAGACCTTCTTATCTCATCTGTCGCAACGGCTGCAGTTACCGGCGTGGTCGGCGAGGCGACGGCCCAAATCCCAGGACAGAATATGACACATAATTCCAAGGTTTCCCTCACCGTCAACGGTGAGCCGAGGTCTCTCGATATAGACAATCGAACCACGTTGCTCGACGCGCTGCGCGAGCACCTGCATCTGACCGGCACGAAGAAGGGTTGCGACCACGGCCAGTGTGGCGCATGCACGGTGGTCGTGGATGGTCGTCGGATCAATTCCTGCCTGTCACTGGCCGTCATGCATGAAGGCGACGAGATCACCACGATCGAGGGCTACGGCGAGCCGGGCAATCTGCATCCGATGCAGGCCGCCTTCGTCAAGCATGACGGGTTCCAGTGCGGCTATTGCACGCCGGGGCAGATCTGTTCCTCCATCGCCGTGCTCAAGGAAATCGCGGCAAATATCCCGAGCCATGTCACTGGCGACCTTACAGAGACGATCGGCGTGTCGCGGGCCGAAATCCGCGAGCGCATGAGCGGCAACATCTGTCGATGCGGCGCCTATTCCAACATCGTGGACGCGATCACCGAAGTTGCGGGGAGCAAAGCATGAGAGCCTTTACGTACGAACGCGCATCGTCCGCGACCGCTGCCGCGCAATCGGCTGCGACGAATGCAGGCGCAAAGTTCATCGCTGGCGGCACCAACCTGCTCGACCTGATGAAGCTCGAAATAGAAACGCCAACGCATCTGATCGACGTCAACGGGCTCAGCCTCGACGCTATCGAGAAAACGGAAAGCGGCGGCCTGCGCATCGGCGCGCTGGTGCGAAACACCGATCTCGCGTCCCACGAGATTGTCCGCCGCGATTACAGCTTGCTATCGCGCGCGCTTGTCGCCGGCGCGTCCGGCCAGTTGCGCAACAAGGCGACCACCGCCGGTAACCTTCTGCAAAGGACGCGCTGTCCGTATTTCTACGACACCGCCCAGCCCTGCAACAAGCGCCAGCCGGGCAGCGGCTGTTCGGCAATCGGCGGCGTGACGCGCCAGCTGGGCGTTGTCGGCACGAGCCAGGCCTGTATCGCCACCCATCCGAGCGACATGGCGGTGGCCATGCGGGCGCTCGATGCGGTGGTCGAGACGGTAAAGCCCGACGGCAGCAAGCGGTCGATCCCGGTCGCCGATTTCCATCGCCTCCCGGGCGATACGCCGCATATCGAGACTGCGCTGGAACAGGGCGAGATGATCACCTCTGTCAGCTTACCAAAGCCTGTCGGCGGCAAACACGTCTACCGCAAGGTCCGCGATCGAGCTTCCTACGCCTTCGCGCTCGTTTCGGTCGGCGCCATTGTCCAGGAAGATGGCTCGGGCAGCGTTGCCGTCGGCGGTGTGGCGCACAAGCCCTGGCGGGTCGCAGCCGCCGACGCGGCTCTGCCGCAAGGTGCGAAGGCTGCGGCTGGTGCCCTGATGGCCGATGCCAAGCCGACAGACGAAAACCGTTTCAAGGTCGCGCTCGTGGAGCGAACGCTTGCCGCCGCACTCGAAGAGGCTAGGGGATAAGTCATGAAATTCGAAAAGCCAGCAACACGCAACCCGATCGACAACCTCACGGTGGTCGGCAAGCCGATCCACCGCATCGACGGCGAACTGAAGACGACCGGCCACGCAAAATATGCCTATGAATGGCATGATCCCGACTTTCGATACGCCTATGGCTACCCAGTCGGCTCGACTATCGCCAAGGGGCGCATCAAGACCATGGACACCTCCGCTGCGGAGAAAGCAGAGGGTGTCATCGCCGTCGTTACGACGCTCGACGTCGGCGAACGCGATCTCGGCGCCAAGAACACGGCGAACCTGTTCGGCGGCGAAAAGGTGCAGCACTACCACCAGGCGATTGCTGTCGTGGTCGCCGAGACGTTCGAAGCCGCGCGCGGGGCAGCCAGCCTCATCAAAGTCGACTATGAGGTCGAGAAGGGCGTCTTCGACCTTTCAGCCGCAAGGTCCGATGCGAAGAAGCCGAAGGCCGAAGGCGGCACCGAACCGGATTCTGCTGTCGGAGATTTCGCCGGGGCTTTTGCCCAGGCCGCCGTCAGGCTCGATCAATCCTATACGACGCCGGATCAGGCGCATTCGATGATGGAGCCCTTCGCTTCGATCGCCGCTTGGAACGATGACGCGCTGACGGTCTGGACGTCGAGCCAGATGATCGACTGGTGGCGCACCGACCTTGCGACGACGCTCGGCATCGACAAGGAAAAAATCCATCTGATGTCGCCCTTCATCGGCGGCGGCTTCGGTGGCAAACTGTTTTTGCGCGCCGATGCAGTCTTGGCGGCCTACGGCGCAAAAGCCGCGAAGCTGCCGGTCAAGGTAGCACTCCCGCGACCGTTCTTGGTCAACAACAGCACCCATAGGCCGGCCACGATCCAGCGAATCCGCATCGGCGCCGGCCGTGACGGCAAAATCACCGCGATTGGCCACGAAAGCTGGTCAGGCGATCTCCCGAACGGGCAACCGGAAACGGCCGTTATGCAGACCCGACTTCTCTATGCCGGTGAGAACCGGATGACGGCGATGCGGCTTGCGACGCTCGATCTCCCGGAAGGCAATTCGATGCGCGCGCCGGGCGAGGCGCCCGGTCTGATGGCGCTCGAGATCGCCATAGACGAGATGGCGGAAAAGCTCGGACTGGACCCGATCGAGTTTCGCAGGATCAACGACACGCAGGTCGATCCTGAAAAGCCCGAGCGTCCATTCTCGCATCGCAATCTTATCGGATGCATGAAACTCGGCGCGGAAAAATTCGGCTGGAAGGATCGCGGGAAGCCGGCAACCAGGCGCGAGGGGAGCCTGATGATCGGGATCGGCATGGCAGCCGCCTTCCGCAACAATCTCGTCCTGCCTTCCGGCGCGCGGGTGAAGCTCGACGCCAAGGGCGACGTCACCGTCGAGACGGACATGACCGATATTGGCACCGGCAGCTATACGATCATCGCCCAGACAGCTGCGGAAATGATGGGAGTGCCGATGGAAAAGGTCGGTGTGCATCTTGGCGATTCCCGTTTCCCGATCTCCTCCGGTTCGGGGGGCCAGTTCGGTGCCAACTCCTCGACGTCCGGGGTTTATGCGGCCTGCGTCAAGCTGCGAGAGGCGGTGGCACAAAAGCTCGGCTTCAATTCCGAGAATGTTGTCTTTGAAGGCGGCCAGGTGCGTTCTGGTAACCGGTCCGTGCCGCTGTCCGAGGCGGCCGGTGAGGATGGGCTCGTCGGCGAAGACACGATGGAGTGGGGCGATCTCACCAAGACACACCAGCAATCGACCTTTGGCGCGCATTTCGTCGAGGTTGGCGTCGATGTCGCGACCGGGGAAATCCGGCTTCGGCGGATGCTGGCGGTTTGCGCCGCCGGCCGTATCCTCAACCCGATCACGGCTCGCAGCCAGGTGATCGGCGCAATGACGATGGGCGCCGGACTTGCGCTGTCGGAGGAACTTTCCGTCGATAAGCGGCGCGGCTTCTTCGTCAACCACGATCTCGCCGGCTACGAGGTGGCCGTCCATGCCGACATTCCGCATCAGGAAGTTATCTTCATGGACGAGACCGATCCGATGTCGTCGCCGATGAAGGCAAAGGGCATCGGCGAGCTTGGGCTATGCGGCGTCTCGGCGGCGATCGCTAACGCGGTGTACAACGCGACAGGCATTCGGGTGCGCGATTACCCGGTGACGCTCGACAAGCTCATCGGTGAATTGCCCGACGTCGCGTGAGGCGGTTCGACAATATGGGCTGGGACAAATAGCTGTCCCAGCGGTCGTATTTCATGGTCTCACTATGTCAAAGCCACTTAGGTGCCTGAGTCGAAGCGACTGCGCTCTCACTCACCAGGGACCTTTCAAATCCGATGAATTGATTCTGAGCGACAGAGCGTTGCCGTGCCTGTCTTCCCAGGAAGCAGCATTCTTGGAGTTTGCTTTCCCAACATGTTTCCGATCTGGTTTCATTGCCTCGCCATAGCCTTCGTCTCGCTTGGCTTTCTCTGCGCCGTCATCATCGTGATCGATGTCGTTCGACGACCTCAGCCAATGGGCATCATGAATATCGTCTGGCCAGTCACTGCGCTTTTCGGGACCGTGCCGCTGCTCGTGTTCTACTTACGCGCCGGCCGAAGCCCAGGGGCTGAAACCGCGGACGGTCATCACGAGCACCATCATCATATGAAAACCTCCACGCCGCGTGCCTTGGCGGTTGCCAAGGGCGCACTTCATTGCGGGAGCGGTTGCACGCTCGGCGACATTGCGGCCGAGTGGCTCGCCTTCATGGTGCCCTCTGTTGCAATAACATTCGGCTGGCAGTGGCTTTTTACGGAAAAGATGTTCGCGGTCTGGGTGCTGGATTTCCTGTTCGCCTTCATTCTCGGCATCGTGTTTCAGTATTTTGCCATCGCGCCGATGCGAAACCTGTCTGTCGGTGACGGGGTAATGACTGCGCTCAAGGCGGATGCGCTGTCGCTGATAGCATGGCAGATCGGGATGTATGGCGGGATGGCGTTGCTGCAGTTTGTTATCTTTCCCGCCCAGTTTGGGGTGCGGGCGCAAGTCGACAGCGCGGAATTCTGGTTCGCCATGCAGATCGCGATGATATGCGGCTTCGTTACCAGCTATCCGATCAACTGGTATCTGGTCTCATCCGGCATCAAGGAACCGATGTAGCGGCGGGCGCTAGAGACCTCGGCAATACGAAGCGCTCCATCCCTAGGCCTCGATCCGCACGGGGATGGCCTTGGAGGCCGGCGTCTTCGACAGCTCGTCGTGATGATCGATGGCGTTCAACACGTTGGCCTCTGGATAGTAGGCGCCAATCGTGCCCTTTGGCAGATTGTGAGGCGTGACAACAAGCCCACCCAGTTCGCGGCGCACACCATCGCCGAAGTCGCTCACCAGTTTGACGACCTGGCCCTTCTTCAATCCCGCCGCCTCGATATCGGAAGCGCTCATTAGCAGCACGTCGCGCGTTCCCTCGATGCCACGAAAACGATCTGAGTAGCCATAGATCGTCGTGTTGAACTGGTCGTTAGAGCGCATGGTGATCAATCGGAAGCGGCCATCGGCATCTTCGAAGTCGAGCGCGTTCAACTGCTTCGGCGTGGTGAAGACGGCCTTCTTTTCCGGGGTGTGCCAGATCCGCTCGTGGGCACCATTGCCGCGATAGAAGCCGCCGGGCTCGAACATGCGTGCATTGAAATCCTTGAAATCCTTGGGGTAGGTGAATTCGATCAGGTCCCGCACCAGGCTGTAGTCACCCGTCCACTCGTCCCATTTGAGTTTAGAACTTGCTTCGAGCGCCGCCTTGGCAATGCCGGCGACGATGGCGAGTTCGCTCTTCAGGTGCCTTGAGGCCGGCGGACGTTTGCCGATGGAGCCGGAGATGTGGGAAAAGCTGTCTTCCGTCGTCACCGACTGGTTCCCCGTCGCCTGTTCATCGATCTCCAGCCGCGAGAGGCATGGCAGGATGTAGGCGTCCTTGCCGGGAAAGAGATGGCTGCGGTTGAGCTTGGTCGAGACGATCACCGTCAGCTCCTGATCCGCCCAGGCGCGCTCCATCTCCTTCTGCTCGGGAACGGCGCGCACGAGATTGCCGCCGAGAGAGATGAAGGCCTTGATCTTGCCGGCCATCAGGCCCTTTACCGCGTCGACGATCGTGGTTCCGTCTTCGGTCGGCGGGTCGAAGTCGAAGAACTGCTTCAACTTGTCCATCGGGATGAGTTTGGCCTTTTCGGCAATTCCGACCGTCCTCTGCCCCTGCACGTTGGAGTGCCCGCGCACGGGACAGCAACCGGCACCCTCGCGACCGATATTACCGCATAGCATCAGCAGATTAACGACCATTCCGACGTTCAGCGCACCTTGCGAATGCTGGGTCAGGCCCATGCCGTAGACGCCGATGACACGCTCGGCGCCGATATAGATCTCGCCTGCCTTTCGCAGATCGGCTTCGGTCAATCCGCTCTCGCGTTCGATGTCGCTCCATGGTGTCTCACGGACCATGGCGATAAAGCTGTCGAAGCCAGTCGTGTGCTTATCGATGAAATCGACGTCGAGAACGCGTTGCGAGCCGCTTGCCACGGCCGCGTCGTCTGCCTCGATCACCACCTTGCAAAGCCCGAGGATCGCCGCAATGTCGCCGCCGGCGCGGACCTGGAGATATTGGTCGGAAATCGGCGTCTCGTGCCCGGTCAGCATGTCGAAGGGACTTTGCGGATTGACGAAGGATACCAGCCCCTGCTCGATCACCGGATTGAAGGTGACGATGCGTGCCCCGCGCTTTTTTGCCTCCTGCAATGGATGTAAAAATCGGGGGCTGTTGGAGCCAGGGTTCTGGCCGAAGAAGAAGAATGCGTCAGCCTTTTCGAGGTCGTCCCAAACCACGGTGCCGACCGGCGAGCCGATCACCTTGTTCAACCCGACCGACGTCGTCTCGTGGCACATGTTCGAGCTCTGCGGCAGGTTGTTGTTGCCGTAGACGCGTGCCAACAGGGCATAGAGATAGGATGCTTCCAGCCCGGCATGACCGGAAGAATAGAAGACGACGCTCTCTTTCGGCAGGCCTCTGAGAGTAGCGCCGATCTTGTCGAACGCCTCGTCCCACGTCACCTCGACATAGCGGTCCGTGCCAGCGTCGTAGCGCAGGGGATGCGTCAGGCGGCCGGTCTTTTCCAGATCATAGTCCTTCCAGCCGAGCAGTTCGCTCACAGTGTGGTCGTTCCAGAAATCCGGCGTGCAGCGCGCGCTGGTGAGATCAGACAGGGTCGCCTTGGCGCCGTTCTCGCAGAACTCGAAGGGGTGATAGTTCACCGGCTTCGGCCAGGCGCAGGAGACGCACATGAAGCCGCCCGGCTTGTTCTGGCGCGCGAGTTCCTCAATCACGGCGGCGGGCGGCTGGGTGCCGCCATAGATGCGCGCCACGGACTTTACCGAGCCCCAGCCGCCGGCAGGACCCTCGGACTCTGGATTTTTGATTGTGTCGGCCATGTCAGGCGCCTCTACCGCGAAATGTGAGAATTGTCACCGTGATCGGCGACGCTTTGCAGCTCGATCGTCTCTACTGCTGCGGCTCGTGGAACGGGCAGCCGTTGAATGTCGCACGGAACTGGGCCGAATGTTCGTAAGGCAGCTTGCGGGCGCGGTTGATGTTGCCGAGCGGCTGGTGGGCGGCGAGCCCAGTCCAGACGCTAAACCGCATCTCCTCGTCCACCTTGCGAACCTTGTCGTCGCTCCAGCTGTCCTGCGGCACGGCGGTCACCGTCGCGACAGTGACGAAGGGCGCATCCTCTTCCTTCCACTCTACCGTAGGGTCTTCGATCGGCTGTGCATCGGTGTCACGACAGAGCTGGACCTGAAACTCCCATTCGCCGCGTGTTTCCTGCATCTCCGCCCGAACGGTTTCGCGGATCGCATCTTCCCGCACGCTGGCGTCGATCAAGGTGCCGGTCCGCTGCGTCAGATCGGCGGAGACTGGCTTCAGGCGAAACTTGGCGACATAATCGCCGTAGCGGAAGGGCGTGACGCTGAAATAGGTCTCTCCGAGGGGATCCAGATTGGGTGCGCCGCCGAGAGACTGGATGGTCGGGCTGGCGACACCGACGGCTGCAAGTCCCTGATTGACTGTTTGCAGCACGCTCGACAGGACGGTCTTGGTGCCTTCCATCCGGTCCGTCGTCCTGGCGAGGAGCTTTAGGCTGGAGAGAAATTTCTCGGCATCCGGTGCTTGAAACACAGGACCGTTGACCATGACGAAATCCTGGCTGTCACCATCCGCACCGGGAAGGCGGGGGCCGACGGCTCCAACCACCTTTATCGCCAGACCGCGCGGCAACGAGATGGCATCCGGAAGGATATCGCCGGCATTGGTGGAGAGCCGCAGATAGACCTTGTGCTCCCCGGCGCCCGCGAACAGGCCTTGGGCGAATTCCGGTGGCAGTCCATCGTTGACGATCATCGTGCCCTCGATAATGCCATGCGACTTGGCATGGACGGAGCGGACGGCATAGCCGTAGTCCTTCGCTGTCCTATCGAGAATGACGTCGAACTGATCGATCAACCCGGCGATAACCTTTGGCTCGTCGGGTTTGATGGTCTCAAGGTCGGGGGAAAATCGGACGGGTGCAACAGTCATGCGGAACTCCGTGAAAGAGAAGAGAACGCTGCACGTAGACCGACGGTTCCTGCGATGTTCCTTAATTCAAATACGGAACAATCACGTCGGCGACATGCTCTTCTCCATTACACAGAGCCCGACCCAAGCCAGAAACCTTGGACCAGTCTCAATGGGCATGCAACGCGAAATAGCCTTTGTGCGCACTTGATCGAAAATCATTCGCCCCTTGTCGCTGTCGAGCGCCAAACGGGATTTCCGCTAAATCAGACTATGCTTGGAGAAAGGCCGCGAGACCTGCCGTATTGACAACAAAGATGAACTCTTCCCATGCCTCATGAGGAGATGCGAAGGGTTCGTTCCAGTCAGTGAGCTGTTCCTCCAGGCTAGTCACTTCCATTCGCCAATGATCTCCGCCTGATGGAGGGAAGATTTCGACAACAACAGTGATGCCGCCTTCGGTGTAACGACCGGAGAGGTCTGAGCGTTCGGATTGCGGTGAATGGTGATCCATCTGCGTCACCAAGAAGATTTGCTCTGGACCGATATTATGCAGCCGCCACTCGGTTGCACGCCGGGTCAATCGAATGTCAGCCGGCTTATTTGAGCGGATCATGCCCCCAATTCATCAACGAGTAGCGCCATGGCGACGTCTTCCGATCTTTCTCGGGCCCTCCCTGAGCAAGATGCCGATGCACATAACCGACGACCTTCCTCATGTGAGCAAAATCATCGTCAGTTAGATCTGTTTTCTTCTTGTGCTTGATCTCGACGATCCTACGTCCAGAGTGATGGCCCACTGTCTCGCCGACACCATCGCTGGACCACCCGACTGCCTTGCTCTCATCGGTCTTCAACCATTTTTCCAGTTCAGCCGGCGCCATGTTTACCGCGTCACGGAAATCGTCCCAGATTTGGTCTCTGTCGAGTGCTTTATCGGTCATACTGCACCTGCCTCGGCGGCATCGACAATGGACAGTTGCAATCGCCCGTTTTCCTCACCGTCCCAGTATTCGATTGTTTGAGCCGACACCTTGATCAGAACGATGCCGGGTGTGTCGTTCCCCTCTGGGAACCACCGGTCGAGATCCTTTGTCCAATGCGCCTCGAACTGCGCTTTGTCATGGATCAGCTCCGCTTCCCCATCTACGGCAATGAAAATGCCCGGCTTGCCAAGCATGCTCGGTGGAGCGGTGAAGGTCAGGGTGACCCCGGTGTTACGATTGATATCTGCGACCTTCTTTGTGTCGGCGTAGGAGAAGAACCACGAGTCGCCGTCATACTCCACGTCCCCGTTGTTGCTCATCGGTCTGCTAACGATGCTTTCTGGACCATTTGTGTTGAACATGCAAAAATCGATCTTGCTCAGCTTTTTCGAAAGCTCTTCCATCGTCATCGAAGCCATTGGACCCTCCTGGAACTGGTCTGGCGTAAACCTTCTGTAAGCGCGTTCGTTCCTCGCAGGCGACAATGGTCCTTGGCCGAAAGGCCAGGCGACAATCCTTACCCATCCGTCACGGTATCGGACTTGGCCCACGGCTCAAAACCGCCTCCATCGGGCGGATGGACGTCGGCCCGGCGATATGTTCGTTTTCCTTCGCGCTCTTCGGAAACAACAGCGGCGCATGGAAGTTATCTCTCCGCAACAAAGGGAGGCAGTGATGAATAAGAAAGAACAGCAGCAACGAGAGCGGGCCTACAAAATCTGGGAGGACGAAGGTCGCCCGGAGGGAGCGCACGGGGACCATTGGAGACGTGCGCATGAACAGCACGAGCTAGCTGCAGGCATCCGATGACGTGACAAAGGTCAATCAGGGAGCCGATGACAAGTTCGCGAAGGAAGACACGGACCTCGTGGACACGGCGGACATCAGGCCTCCATCTACGATCAGCCCGGTTTAAGGAGACCACTATGAGCGATAACCCGAAAAAGGGCGATAAGGTCTCGTGGGAGACAAGCCAGGGAAAGACGACGGGCAAGGTCGTCAAGAGACAAACCTCGGAGACGCATATCAAAGGCCACAAGGTCAAGGCATCCAAGGATGATCCACAAATCATCGTCGAAAGCGAGAAATCCGGAAAGCGGGCGGCCCATAAGCCTGGATCGCTCAAGAAAGCTTAGTTGGTCAAGGGAATGCCTCGGGGCAGACCATGGTTTTAGACCTCCGGAAGTTCCTTCAAAATAAGCAGCCGTCCACCCGGAACGACAGTTGCGATCTTGTCCTGCTCAAGAGCATTGAGGACGGCAGTCACCTCGTCGTTAGAGAAGCCGGCAGCTTCCAAGGGTGAATGGATGTCGAGAAGGTTGATCGACATGTCCGGAGATGCCTTCAGGACGCGAAGTCGCGCAACAAGTGCGTTTTCGGTATCTGCAAATCTATCCATTTATCTTCCAATGTCTCGCAGTTCATCTCGCATACGTGTCTTCATGGCATGTCAGGACGCGACGTACCAATAGAGGGGGTGCATTGCCCTGACACTGCCGGATAGTCGGTTCACGAGGGCTATGATCTCCCGCGCGATAATAGCACCTGCGCCAGTGACACCGGGCGCCGCCCCTGCGCATCGACGCCAACGTCGAATTGCCTGGGGATCGGCTTCAGTCTCCCGTGGGAGTGGCCGTGGAGATTTATCGATCCTTTCCCCATCTGGTTCCAGGTCCGGAAGGCGTAGTGACATAGGATGAGGTGGTGTCCGGCCTCACGGAGTTCTGCGTAATGCTGGACGCTTGCCCAGCCATTTGAGCCGGTCGTCTCCTCCGGATCGTTATTGCCAATGATCAGGTGTTTACGCCCATTCAGTTTGGCGAGGAGGTCAGCGCTGGGTCCGGCCTTGACCGACATGAATCTCCAAGATGCCAGACGTCGTCATCCCCTCCTACGATATTGTTCCAGCTGGAGATGAGCGCTGAGTCGTGCTCGGCCATGTCGGAGAATGGACGTCGGTCGATGCGCAGGACGCGCGGATCGCCGAAATGCGTGTCGCCCGTGAAGTATATCATAAAGGTCTACCCAAAGGCTCGAGGCGCTGCGTAACCGCAGGCGCTTGCCGCAGCCGTCAAGACCGTACCCCATAGAAGATCGACAAGGGTTAGAGCGATCGGCCACCCTTTGAGCGTCGACAGGTTCGTCATGTCATAGGTGCCGTAGGCGGCCAGACCTAAAAGTGCGCCATAGCCGACTGCCATCCAGATCGAGCCGGATTCCAAGGCAGGTCTGACAGCGAGCACGACAATCGCCGCGGCAAAGAAGAGATAAAAGACGGCGGCGACTGCAAAATTCGGAGATGGAAGCATCATGTCGCCGAGCTGATTTCGGTAGAAATTTTTGGCGACAAGCCCGAGCCAGATGGCATCGACCAGCAAGAATGAGATGAGCGTGCCGGCGTAGGCGATACCGAAAATCTTCATGGAGCGGCGTCCTTTGCTGGATCTCTGTAGGGCAGGAACATCGCAGTGTTCGAACTTGTTCCGATCGAGGGCATGAACCGCCCCGGCTTTTCCGGAGACCGTTTGGCTTAAGTTATGCGGCCATGGCTGGTGCGTCCAGCATGGCGTAGTATCGCTCTTCGGCCTCGGCTGGCGGTATGTTGCCGATGGGCTCCAGAAGGCGGCGGTTGTTGAACCAATCGACCCATTCGAGCGTGGCGAACTCCACGGCTTCGAAGTTGCGCCATGGTCCTCGCCGATGGATGACCTCGGCCTTGTAAAGACCGTTGATCGTTTCGGCGAGAGCATTGTCGTAACTATCACCAACGCTTCCGACCGACGGCTCGATGCCTGCCTCCGCCAGCCGTTCGGAATAACGAATGGACACATATTGCGAGCCGCGGTCGGAATGATGAACCAGCCCGCCACGTTTGACGGGCCGCCGATCATGAAGCGCCTGGTCGAGGGCATCGAGCACAAAGCCCGCATGGGCCGTTCGGCTTGCCCGCCAACCGACGATACGGCGGGCGAAGGCATCAATGACGAACGCCACGTAAACGAAGCCCTGCCAGGTCGCGACATAGGTGAAATCGGATAACCACAGCATGTTCGGCGCGGGAGCGAAGAACTGTCGGTTCACCCGGTCTAGCGGACACGGGGCAGACTTGTCCGACATGGTTGTTTTGACTGGCTTGCCGCGAATGACGCCTTGAAGCCCCATCATTCTCATAAGCCGAGCGACGGTGCAGCGGGCAATATCGTAACCCTCTCGCTGCAACTGCCGCCAGACTTTGCGCACGCCATAGACCTGGAAGTTCTCGTTGAACACCCGGCGTATCTCGACTTTCATGGCAATATCATTCCGTTCGCGGGCTGACAGGCGGTCCACGTCCGTGCGTTTGGCAACGACCTCATAGTAGGTGGACGGGGCAATCGGCAGCAGCCTGCAAATCGGCTCGACCCCGAGCACCGAGCGGTGTGCATCGATGAAGGAAATCATCGCTTCAGTGGGCGGTCGAGCTCCGCCTGGGCAAAATACGCCGAGGCTTTGCGTAAAATCTCATTCGCCTGACGAAGCTCCCGGTTCTCCCGCTCCAAAGCCTTCATCTTCTCCGCCACGTCACTCGGCAAACCTGCACGCTTGCCGCTGTCGACCTCGGCCTTCTTCACCCATTCATTGAGCGTATGCGCCGAGCAGCCGATCTTGGCCGCTATGGAAGATACAGCCGCCCACCGGGAAGGATGTTCGGCTTCATGATCGGCCACCATTCGAACGGCCCGGGCGCGGACTTCAGGAGAAAATTTGTTCGTCGTCTTGCTTGTCATAGACCCTACTTCTCACGAGTTGGGGTCTCCGGCAAAGCCGGGGCGGTTCAATGTTCAACAGAGCGAATGTCTTGAAGGGTATGGTAGCGGGGTTCAGCCTGTATGCCGTTGTGTGGTTGAGTGCCGTGGCGCTGTCGATGACGACTGCGACGGAAACTGCATTCTTTCCCGCATTGAATGGCTTATTCGCAGCGTTGATAGCCTGGGCATTTCTGCGAAGATCAGTCAGTCGGGTGACATGGGTAGGCGCGATTGTAGCGTCCGGGGGTGTCTTTTTTGTCATGTGGGGCGTCGAAGGGCGGCTATGGGGCAATTCGGTCGCACTTGCCAGTGCAGTGGCTTACACTGTCTACATCTACGTTGCCGCGTGGGCTACCAAGGATGAGACGTGTGATCTCTGGCTGATTTTTGGTGTTGAGCTTCTTACAATGATTGCCTTGGGAACGATCTTTTCCGCACAAGACCTTCCCAGCCTGTCGAGGCAAAGTGAAACCATATATTGGACTGCACTCTACGTCGGCATCGTAACTACAGTCGTGCCAACCGCTATTTCTATCTTTTTCCAAAGATATGTCAGTCCCGTGACGACCGGTTTTTTGTATTCAATCGAACCAGTGTGGAGCGCCGTTTTCGCCGGCGTATGGCTGGGGGAAAGTCTGCATTTAAGCAGCTATGTTGGGGGAGCCTGTATTGTTGCAGGAGCGGCGATATATACGATAGACCAAGCCCGAAGACATGGATCACGTTCTGACCCACATCCCGCAATTTCGCGAAAATCCTGATTTTGCGATGCTGCAAAAGCCAGGTGCTCAAATAGAGCAAAAGTCGGGAGTTTCGGCATTTCGGGGATACAACGCTAAGGGCGCTCGGCTCTGGGTGACCGAATGCTGATTGCCAACTGCGCTAGACCCGCGATAACCGCAACAGCCAGCATGACTGATCCGAGGGCAGTCGCCGTGCTCCCATCGTAGAGGTAGCTGACCAGCGCGCTGGCGATTGCAGCCACGACCATCTGCAGGAAACGAAATGCAGCCGACGTCACGCCGGTCAATCTGCCATAGACTGAAGCGCTTCGTGAATGGTGCTTGGCGCCATCAGACCACCTCCGAAAATCGACAGGGCTGCGCAGGCAGGAAACGAGAACTGATTGAGAAGGCCGGCCAGTGACAGAAGAAGAATTCCCAAACCACCTGGAGTGCTCCCCGTTTAACCGGACAGGTCGGCTAAAGCGTGTCGCGCCAAACCAGATTCGAGATTCCGGTTTGGACTGATTTGTGATTCACTTGGCCCATGGAGGGGGAAGCGCCATGGGCAAGCCGCATCCGATCGAGTTGCGTGAGCGTGTCGTTGCGTTTGTAAAAGAGGGTAATACCAAACGGGAGGCCGCGCGGCATTTCCGCGTTTCCCCTCGTTTTGTCAACAATATGATGATCCTGCACCGTTCGTCTGATTCGCTTGCCGCCGCCAGGCAGGGCCATCCGCTTGGCAGCAAACTTTCGGCCCACGAAAACTGGATCAGCGAGCGTGTGGCTCTCCAAGGCGAAGTGACCCTGGACGAGCTGTGTGTCTTACTTGCCGAGTGCGGCTTTGACGTTCACCGCGCCACGGTCGGGCGGTTTTTGCACCGGCTCGGGCTGAGCAATAAAAAAAAGCCTCAAGGCAAGCGAGCAGCGCAGACCGGAGATCGCCAAGGCGCGTGATCTTTGGATCAACCGCCGAAAGCGGTTCTTCAACAAGGCATTGTCACGTCTCATCTTTATCGATGAGACTTCCACGAACACACGCCTGACAAAACGCACCGGATGGTCCCGAAAGGGCAGCCGCTTTGCCGCCTATGCTCCCTTCGGCCATTGGAAAACCCAGACCTTCATTGCCGGCCTGCGATGCCATGGCCTGATCGCGCCATGGATCGTCGATGCGCCGATGAACAGCCGCATCTTCGAAACATGGATCGAAACGCAGCTCGCCCCAACACTGTCGTCAGGTGACGTTGTCATCCTCGACAATGTTGGCTTCCACAAAAGCGAGCACGCCGAGCAACTGGTCAAGGTGGAGGGCGCGTGGCTTCTCTTCCTGCCGCCCTATTCGCCAGACCTGAACCCCATCGAAATGGCGTTCTCAAAACTCAAGGCACTCCTACGAAAGCGAGCTGCACGAAGCTTCGATGCAATCGCGAATGCTCTCGGCGACATCATCAGCCTCTTCTCCGTCACCGAATGCCTAAACTTCTTCAAAGCAGCAGGATATGAGGCTGAATAAATGAGACACGCTTTAACCGCAAGTGCTACCGACTTGCGCACGGTATCGCGAGGATACTCGACCTCGGCCGGCTACCGCAGGAAACCATCCCCGTCGAACTCTTTCCAGCCAAGAAGCTTTTCGGTGCCCTCGTCGATGGTGCGATCATCCTTCTTGCCACCCTTCGTGTTCTTCGTGAGCGAGCGCTGCAGCTTCCTCTGATACGCGGCCTTCTGCCGCTTCTCCACCTTCGCCTCGGCATCGTCAACCCTCCACTCATCGACGGCACCGCGGTCGAGCAGGTCTTCCACCACCTTGGGATCGAAGACGTGGAAGGTGATCTGTCGCGCTCGTCCATTCAGCCTTACCGTCCTCGTCCCCGCGCTTGGAAGACGGCCATCTGCGAGCCAGCGATGGCGCTCACTCGTTTTGATGGCGAGGATGTCCTGGATCTCGCGTGGGATCACCGGCAAGGTCTCAGCTTCCATCATCACTCCAGAAACGATGCCTGCCGCGGCATTGAACGCGGTTTTCTCGCTGGCCGTCATCTCAAGGGTAAGCTCGTTGCCGTCAAGGCTGATCGACTTCTTGGAAAACGTTGGAAGCCGCGCCTGAATCTCCTGCAGGATGCCCTTCGCGCGAACGGAAGACCCCAGGGTCATCGCCGTCGACAAGGTCCACGTCCTGATCAGTTCGATGTCGCTCTTCTCGGTTTTCGGCATGCCATTTACATGGTGCGTGATGCCGATTGGTTCAACGGGAAAATCAGCCGGCCGTAATCGCCGGCTGGCGGTCGACCTTGGAACCAAACCTGTCCGAACGTGTTTCCCCCTCGCATTCCAAAGAGGATGCTGGAATTGGAGGAACACCATGAAAAAACTAGCTTTTGTCACCGCAGCCGCTCTCCTTTCGGCATCCGCCGCATTCGCGCAGAGCGAGACCCCGAAGACGTCCCAGACCACGCCGGCTGTCTCTACCTCCGGTGAACAGAATCCCGGCGCGCCGGTCGCTGGCAAGAACAGCTTCACCGAAGCTCAGGCCAAGTCGCGCATCGAAGACGCCGGATACACGGACGTGTCGGGCCTGAAACTTGACGACCAGGGCGTCTGGCGCGCGACCGGGACCAAGGATGGCAAGGCCGGAAACGTCTCTCTGGATTTCCAGGGCAACGTGACGATGGCCAAGTAATCCAAATCAACGAAAAGAAGAGGAAACAACCATGCAGACCGTGACAGGACTTTACGACTCCTACGAAGACGCCCGCTCGACCGTCAAGGCATTGGAAGATGCCGGCGTCCCATCCGATGATATAAGCATCGTCTACTACAAGGATGGCAAGGAAGAGGTCGAAGGCCAGGGCAACAACGCAGCCGAAGGTGCTGGCACGGGTGCCGGCATCGGTGCCGTAGCCGGCGGCGCGGGCGGTCTTCTGACTGGTCTCGGCATGATGGCGATCCCAGGCGTCGGCCCGGTCGTCGCGGCCGGATGGCTTGCCGCGACCGCGGCAGGTGCAGTCGCGGGTGCCGTCGTCGGTGGCGCAGCAGGGGGCATCGTCGGTGCGATGATCGAGTCCGGCGTGCCGGAGAGGGACGCCCATGTCTACGCCGAGGGCATCCGCCGCGGCGGTGCTGTCGTTGCCGCGAAGGTCGAGAGCGACAAAGTTGCGACCGCGGAAACCATTCTCAACCGCTCGCGCCGGGTCGATCTGAACACCCGTCGTGATGCCTATGTTGCCGAAGGATGGACACGCTTTGACGACGCGGCCGATCCGTACACCGCCGATCAGATCGCTGCCGACCGTGGCCGTTATCGGACCGATCCGCGCATCTGATGCCCTTGAATCAAGAATGAACTGAACGGCGCCGCTCCGCTCTGGAGCGGCGCTTTCATTTTGGGCCGGGACGAAATCACGACCGTGCCCGTGCAGTGGAGTGGGCCTATGGCTCGCTGAGGCTCATGGGCCTTTCGCCACCTGCAGGAAGACAAAACATCCCTCTGACAAAGTTCAGGAATGCACCGTAAGGGCGCCCAAGCACCAGCATCATTACGGTCGCTCCCAATATACCGTACAGAAGGCCGATGCCGCTTGCACCGTTCACCGCAATGATGGCGGCGTAGATCGGCACCTGGAAGGTCACGAGTGCAATGCTGTCCCAGAGAATGCGCGAAAACCGGCCGTCCGAGGCCCGACGCATCACCCAGTCTCGCCAGATGCCGTAGGGGCGTGCAACCGGCACCATGAGAACCGCACCCAAGAGCCGGGCATGGAGAACCTGATCCCACTGCATCCCGGCCACGAACCGTTCGTTCAGCGCGCCTGTTGTCGTGAAGAAGAGCAGCAGCGCGAGAGTGTCGGCAAGAAACTCAAGCCGCCGGTCGGCAACAGGCGATCCGCTGCTCATATCGCACTCGCACCATTCGGGGTTCGATTTGCGGGCGGCTCGCGGTTCAGAATACGAAGAGTGCGGATCTGGCCGGCCAAGGCAAGCAGCGCCTTGGAAACGGTCTCGTCGGACATCTCGATGATGTTGCGGGCGATGTCGTCGACGACGCGTTCCAAAGCCTCGTCGAACGGAGCGAGCTTGCCCGTCTCCAATAGGAGACCGCGCATTGCCCCGGATACCGTGACCCCGCGTTCGAGAAGACGTTGCCGCTCCTGCGTCGACACCTGCGGCAGTCGGTTTGCCGCGCGGACAAAATCAGCAACCAGGTCGGTCGTCACCGTCATAGCGGATTGACCTCTGGCGCGGGTTTCCCGGCGAACCTCGATGAGTTCACATCCCTCGACACCCGATGGAATTCGAGCCGGCCATCTAGGTTCTCGTTCTCCAAGAGTTCCTTTGCTCGAGCGCCAGAGTTCTTTGGATCAAGCCACTCCTTGAAAACCGTTGGATCGAGGATGGCAGGTTGTCGATCATGCAGCTTCGACATTGGCTCTGCGGTCGGCATGGTAACGATCGTGCAGCTCGTGACATCGAGCTTCGAATTGTGCGCCCATAGCCCTGCGAAGGCGAACGGTGCCTGTCCGGGTTGGTAGATCAGCCACGGAGCCTTCTTGCCGTCGTCGTCGCTGACCGTCCATTCGTAGAAACCGTCCGCCGGTATCAGGCACCTCTTCGACTTAAACGCATCCCGGAAGGCAGGGGAGGTGCCGATTGTCTCGATCCTGGCGTTGAACATCGCGGCCTTCGGCATCTCCTTTGCCCAATGTGGGACGAGCCACCAGCGTGCGGTCTCCGCCGCCTGCTGGCCGTTGGCGTCGTTGTGAACGATGAGAACTTCCTGTGTCGGCGAAATGTTGTACCGGGCCTGTGTATTGCGACCACGCTCCTCGTCCCAGGGCAAATCGAACATGGTTTTGAAGGCCGGCCATTCATGTTGGAGCACGAACCTTCCGCACATGTGCTTACTTCCTTTCGAGGGAGGCGAGATCAATCGCGACCTGCCGATTGGCGATCATCCCTAGCATAATGTTGTCGGCCAGCTCGACCAGCGCGGCGGCGACTTCCTCGGCCTGCCATCCAGCTTTGATCGCTGCTAGGGCGACGTCGGATACACTGTCGGCAAGCGCCTCCTGGCAGCGCAGGAACCGGTCGGGGTCGAAAGTGTGAGGTGGTGGTTGGATCGGCTTCATTTCAATGAGAATGGGTTCGTGCCGGCCGCCGTCAAGGCGCCGCGATCAACGAAATGAAAGAAGAGGCCGATCCTTGCGAGCGCGGGGGCACGATGAGCGCTCTCAGAAACTCGTGCCACACGCCTCTCAAGGTCTAATGAGCTTGATCAAGAACGTGAATTCCGACAGGCTGTGATGCTGGTCCGATCCAACTACCGCGACCGACCAGAACTGCCTGTCCTGACCGAAGACGTCGGAAATCTGCACGACCTCGGCATTGTCTTCCGATGAGCGTCGCGCCCAGTAGTATGACCCCGCTCGCAGGTCCTCATGGTCGATCGCAATCTGGTCTATCACGGTTACCTGTTCTGTCGGATGCCCACACGCATATGACCTCATTGGTGCTGACGCACGTAATTGAGAGATGAACCCTAGAACTTGTAGCCGACTTGCAGTCCGGCGCGTGTCATACCGTTATTCGGTCCGTCGCAAAGATTGGCGTGAGACGAATGCGAAATCTGGGCGATGACATTCCAGTGCTTGTCGAAGCGGTATCCAACGCCGGCATACTCGTGAAAGAGAAGATGACAGCCTAGGTCCGGGCCATCGTCGTTGCCGCGCAGCGTTCCGTCGTGCCAGACCCCGCCGAAGCCGGCCTCGGCGAACAGCCGCTCGTTGAAGTTTACTTGCCAGGAGAGGCCACCAAAGACCTGCGTAGCCCCGGCGGAGGTCCCAATCGATGTACCGACGTTAACGCGAGGCCGGGCGAGCTCCTGCTTCCAGGTGGTCGCCTGGTCGAACCCGAACGGATCAAAGAATACCGTGACCTCGGGGAAAATTCCATCTTCATGAGAATGGCCGCTTTGGACTGACGCCGATGCGCCGAACCGCAGCTCGTCGAATAACGTTCCATTGGCGAATGCTGCTTCGGTAGAAACCGCTATCGCGGCGACCATTACGACCGCGCGAAACCTGTTCATGCTCTTCCTCTCGAAAAAACTGAACGAAACGTAAATGGAGATGGTTACGATAGAATTAACGGAGGTCGCCGTCTCCAGCAGCCTCCGAAGCAGGAGCTGTCAAAACGGCCCATTTGAACCGCTCACGGTGGCGTTCGCCAGTTCTTCCAGGCTGTACCTTTTTGCGATGCGCTCTTTGAGTTGGCTGTCAATGGGAGTGCTTGTGCCGTTTGACGGCTTTTCGATGTTGATCTGACCCATACTGAACTCCGAGATGCGGCGAGAAATCTGCGCGACGAGGCCGGGTTCCAAATACGGGTCATTCCGAGGAGGAATTCGAAGCGGCAAGCCTCATCTTTCGGAGCCGGTCGCTTTTCTGCTCGCGAAGGCGCCGCTCTTCTTCCGCGGCCTCGACGGCCACCTTGTTCGTGTGTTCGAAAGCTGCCGCGCGTTCCTGCACGGTCAGGGTTCTTCTAATCCTGCTCACCATGACCATCATCCTTGAGAGTTTCCTCATATGTGGGGAGATTGCGAAGCAGCTTCAACAGATTGAGAGGCAACATCCAGTGGTGTACGCGCCGTCGACGATCCTTGCTGTCCGACCACAGAACCCAAGCAGTAAGTGAACCGTCGATCCGATCCTGTTAACTAATGGCATCCGTCTCCTTACAAGCGGCGAGTAGCTTCATCAGGCCCTGATAGGAATTCAGTTTCCCACTCCTCCTCAAGAAAGGAATTCCATTAACATCTCCGCCGGGTGCCCCAGAGTTCATGCCGGAGATACTGCAGAGAGGCCTTCGACTAGGGTCTGCGCACGCTATAAGCAGATCAGCGGACCTTCGGCGACGGTGGCTCGAGGCTGCCTCTCTTTGAGATTGATCACCAGGTTGCTTTCCGGCGGGTTATGACAGCGAAATGGTCGTTCGGGCTGTATATCGCTATTCGGTAGCCCTTGTAATCATGCACGATGCTGGGCATGTCCGACTTCCTTCGCGACGGGCGACAATCCGCGACGCCCAGATCGAGCTCGAGCTACACCGAATCCTGCGAGCTGCGGAAGAGGCGACGACCGCACCATCGCCTCGTTCACCCACACCTTTTCGCCGACATCTTCGCCACGGCGGATCGCTGCCGCCGCCAGGTCACGATAGTACCCGACGTAGCGCACAAGCCTGCGAAGGGACTTCTCGGGCGGTGGCGCGGTTGCTCTCATCGCCTCGCAGGTGACTATCACCTGGTAGACGGTCGACCCGTCCGTGATGGCGAATTGGCCGTTTTCGAAGTAGATGAAGGGTTCCGGCTGGCAGATTTCGAACTCTCTCGGGTCGTCCATCAGCTCGCCTTCTTCTTTCTCTGGTCCTGTTCGAGGCTCTTCCTAAGCACGTCCATGATGTTCACGACGTTGGACGGAGCGGCCTCGCCTTTCTTCGCCTTCGTCTTCCTTGCAGGCTTCAGCGACCCCTTCTTCTCGTCGATGAGCGCCAGCAGCGCATCCTGAATCGGATCGCTGACCATCGTCGGCGACCAGGTCTTCGTCTTCTGCTTGATGAGCTTCCGCAATAAGGGCAGGGCTTCGTCGTCCGCTTCGTCGTCGATGTCCTCGAAGTACTCTGCCTCGGGCCGAACCTCGTCGCCGAACCGCAGGGTCCAGAGCACGATCCCGTTGTCCCGTGGCTCGAGGACCACGGCGCGTTCGCGACGGCCGACGACCAGCTTGGAGATGCCGACGACATCAGACGCCTTCATCGCCTCCCGGATGACGCTGAACGCCTCGTCACCGACTTTGTCGCCGGGCGCCAGGTAGTGCGGCTTCTCAAGGTAGATCCATGGGATGCTGTCGGCCGGCACGAAGCGGGAGATGTCGATCGTCTTGACGGTGTCGAGCGCGACGGCGTCGATCTCGTCCTCGCTCAGGACCACGTATTCGTTCTCGCCGCGTGCGTATCCTTTGCCCTGCTTGTCGTCACGGACCGGCTTCCCCGTGACGGAGTCCACGTATTGGGACATGACCCGGTTGCCGGTCTTCTCGTTGATGGTGTGGAACCTGACCTTCTCGGATTCCGAAGTGGCCGGCATCATCTCGACGGGACAAGTGACGAGCGACAATTTGAGGTAGCCTTTCCAATATGGACGGATTGCCATCGTCGTTCTCCTCACCCGGCCTTGCGCTGCGGGGCGGCCTTTGAACTGGCGGACTTCTGGCCCGCCCCGCGCGCGGCGCGCTGCCGACCCACACCTTTGTTGGCATTGGCAGCAGTGCGGTTTGGTTTGTCGTCCGACTTCGTCGAGAGGCCGGCACTCTCTCGAAGGGCGGCAAGCAGATCGTTCGGCCGCGATACCTCGACCTTCTTCCGCTTTGGCAGGGACTTGCCATCGACCTTCGCTTTGACCAGCGCGGCCAGCGCCTGTTCGTAGCGGTCGTCGAAGGTTGCCGGATCGAACTCTCCGATCTTGGTGGAGATGATGTGCTTGGCGAGATCGAGCATCTCGTGTTCGATCTTGATCTTCGGCAGGCTCTCGAAGGCCTTCTTCGATGACCGAACCTCATAGTCGTATTGTAGCGTCGTGGCGATCAGCCCCTTGCCATGCGGCCGTATGAGCACGGTACGCATTCGCCGGAACAGGACCGTCCGTGCGATGGCAGCAACCTTGTCGCCCTTCATGCCGTCACGCAGCAGGGCGAACGCATCGCTGGAGGTCTTGTCCGGAGTGAGGTAGTAGGGTTTGTCAAAGTAGACGTCGTCGACGGTGCCGCACGGTATAAAGGCTTCGATCTCGAGCGTCTTGTTACTCTCGGGGACGGTCGCCGCGATCTCCTCAGGATCGATCAAGAGATAGCTGCCGTTCTCCAGCTCGAAGCCCTTCACCTGATCTTCCTTCGGCACCGGAGCCTCAGTCTCGGAATCTACGAAGACCCGGTTCACGCGGTTGCCGGTCGCGGTGTTGATGGTGTTGAAGGCGATCCGGTCCGACGTCGATGCCGCGGTATAAAGCGCGACGCCGCAGCTCACTTCGCCGACCTTCAGGAACCCTTTCCACTGCGCTCGATGCCCTGCCATACGCTTTACTCCGAATCACCTGGATGGCGACTCAAAGGTGCGACGAGCTGATTCGTTCCGAGTCGAAACGAATCAAATTTCAATAGCTTAGGAATCGGCGTTCAGAGTTTGATTCAAAGTCACACATGTCGCCCTCCGCCATCGGACGACCATTCAGCTTCTCCATCGTTCTGATCTGACATGACGACATTCTTCGTCGCTGCATCTGCAAATCAGGAAGGATCCGCCCTTCTCAACTGGGGACCGGACGTCCCGTGACGCAGCCGTCCAATCTGTCTGACGAAGGTAATGTCTTGCGATCAGCAATGGCACTGTTAAGCGTCGACCTGACGGCTGGCTGTCAAGCCGAAATCATCCCGCCCGACCGCGAAAGCGCCGTTATGGATTCTAAAACATGCCTCTGCCGCGAGCAGCTTCGGCCAATGTCTTGCATGGGCGAGGACGGAGGCGGTTTTTGCGAGAAGTGCCTCTCCCTGCAACATAGTCGTCCGAGCGAGAGCATCAGCCGTCGAGGCTGCCGAAGCCGTTTTCCGCTACTGGCAAGCCGGTCAAATCTTGCCTGGAAAAAAGACGCCGGGAAGCGATGAGTACACTCAGTAGGGAGACCCAGCTGCGTGAACCACAAAAGCACCAACAAATTCAGAGGACACTGCACGTGAAAGTTCCATAAGGTATCTTATGCGATTTCGCTATGTAAGGGGGCACATTCTATTTCCAAGTGCGACATGCCAATAATTTCAATGGCTTCACTTTGGAGACTTTGGCATGTCCCGATGCTACACGCAGATCACCCTCGCCGATCGCCGACGCCTGCATCACCTGGTGGCGGCAAAGGTTCCGGTCAACGAGATGGCGCGGCAGCTTGGCCGTCATCGCTCGACCATTTACCGCGAGATCAAACGCAACACGTTTCGGGATCGTGAACTGCCGGACTACGACGGCTACTACAGCACCGTTGCGCACGACATCTCCAGGGGCCGTCGGCGCCGGCTGAGGAAACTGCGGCGCTATCTGGCTTTGCGCACCGAGATCATCAACCAGTTGAAAGCTCGCTGGTCCCCGGAACAGATTGCCGGACGTCTGCAGTCGGACGGCCTCAGTCGTGTCCGCGTGTGCAAGGAGACAATCTACCGCTTCATCTACAGCAGGGAAGATTACGAGCTTGGTCTCCATCAGTATCTGCCTGAGGCGCGCCTCAAACGCCGTCCAATGCGTTCCAGGAAGCCGCGCGACGGTGCGTTTCCCGCCGCCCACCGGATATCCCAAAGGCCTGATTTCGTTGGAGATAGATCGCAGTTCGGGCATTGGGAGGGAGACTTGCTCATCTTCGAGCGCCCACTCGGCCATGCCAATGTCACCACGCTCTTGGAGCGCAAGAGCCGCTACACCGTTCTCATCAAGAATCCGAGCCGCCACTCACGCCCGATCATGGACAAGATCATCAGAACGTTTTCGCCTTTGCCGGCTTTTGCGCGTCAGAGCTTCACGTTTGATCGCGGTACGGAGTTTGCCGGGTTCAGGGCTTTGGAGGAAGGGATCGGCGCGCGTAGCTGGTTTTGCGACCCGAGTGCGCCGTGGCAGAAGGGCGCCGTGGAAAACGCAAACAAGCGCATCCGCCGCTTCATGCCCGGCACAACGGATCTGGCAGCTGTGTCACAACGCGACCTGATCCAACTCGCACGTTATCTGAACGACCAACCCCGCAAATGCCTCGGCTACAAGACCCCAGCCGAGATGTTCCTGGCGCATTTGCAGGATGAGGCGTGATCCCCTACCCTGCAAAACGGACATGATGCACTTGGGTTAGCTTCTCCATTATTCATCCGTTGGCTCATCCGATGAGGCCGTCCGGGCTCTGCCAATACGGCTCTTCCAGCTTCCACGCCGTTCGGCGGCCTGGAGTGCCAACAGATCCAGATATCGCTCGCGCACCTCCTTGAACTCGATCTGACCTTGGACCCACTCGTCCAGCAAAGCGACGAAGGCCGGATCCTGATCGATCGGTGCGCCGCGGGCTGCTGCGCGATCGATGGCGCGCTCTGCGATTGCTTTTCGGGTCTCGGGATCAGTGGCCATATGGACCTCGAACATGTTTGAGCGTGGGCCGAGACATGTACCAGCCACCGAAGCGGGCCGCGACTTGAAATTCGGCCTCGTCAACAATATCTGAGGATCACTTCCCGATGAAACGATGTCCTGCTCGCGGCAGTTGCCGCGGCGTTCGACATTGTGCCGGGATAAAGAGAAAGGCGCTCCCCGCTCGGGTTGAGCGCCTTTTTTATATCGATGAAGACGGCAAGACGGATGCGGTAGCTTGACCGTAGCAGCAACGCGGATGAGATCGACGTCAGAAAAACACAGCGGGAACATATGCCATTCTATCTTGTAACGCAGACATTGCTGGTCGAAGCCGAAAACGAACAGGAAGCCGGCGAGAGGGCAACTGCACGGATCCGCTCCGGAGAGAAGATCACCGTTTCCGTCAAAGCCGACGAAGCAACCATAACGCATATCACTGTCGCCGCGACGGTTGATTCAGGGCCTGCGGTCTTGCCTGTGACTACGGAAGTCAGTGATCAGTCACTGGCCGTTGAGCCCGAAATTCTCATTGCCAGTCCAGCTGACAGGAAACATATCTTGAAGCGTATGGTAGCCGATGCACTGTCGCTGGTGAGGCCGAGAATCTAGAAGGCATCATTCGATGGCCCCACTCTGTTCTGATTTGTTTTTATGGGAGGTGTTGCGTCCAATCTCAGGATTGTCGTGGGCCTCGCGCTGCGACAGGTTCAGCATCGGATCGATCCGGTAGGGTGCCGCATCGATAATCTCTATCTCCAGGGCCGGGATGCTGGACTGAAGTGGACTATTTGCTGCCTCTCGTGCGCCGGATGATGGGCGTCGATTGTACAGGGATCGATACCAAGGCTTCGCACTTGTCGCAGACCGCAGCCAGGATCCCTCTGACCATACCGGTTCCGTCATCGAATGGCACATCGCGATAGGCTAAGGTCGTGGAAACGAGCGTGCCACAGTGCGGGCAGATCGCCTTGCTCGTGTCGCCGGGTTGATAAAGCTTCATGGGTTGCCTCATTCATGCACGTCGACTCTGACGCCGGTCGGACCTCGCCTTATGGATAGATGATCAACTGCTCCAGAGACAGGAAAGTGGGACGGCAGCCAGCTTATCGCCAAATGGCAGGATCTTATCGCCGTCATGGAGGACCAAGCCTGCCTTGAAAGCGTTTCCGGATGCAGCGGCGACCTTTCGCAGGCCTTTGAAATCGTGGGAGGTCACGGTCGCAGCGGCCTTTACCTCAAGGCCGATCAAGTCTCCGGCTTCGTCCTCCAGGATGATATCGACCTCGTCCTGGTCCTTGTCGCGATAATGATGGACGGTCGGGCGAACCTCGCTCCAAGTCGCGAGCCTGAGGATCTCATTGGCGACGAACGTCTCCAGGAGTGCTCCGACCACGGATCTGTCTTTCGCTATGCGATCTGCCGTCAATCCCGTCAGCGCCGCGAGAAGCCCGCTATCCAGGAAGACCAGCTTTGGAGTCTTTATAAGGCGCTTCAGCGGATTGCGAAACCAGGGTTCTATGCGGTGGACGAGAAACAGGTTTTCGAAAATGCCGATATAGCGACGCGCCGTCTTGTCATCGAGACCGATCTGGCCCGCGAGCTGCGCGAAATTCAACAATTGTCCGGAATGATGTGCCAGTGCGCGAAGGAGCTGAGGCATTTGGTCGAGGCGCTCGACATCGGCAATTTCGGTTACGTCGCGCTCCACGATTGCGCGAATATACTCCCTGGCCCAAGCAGAGCGGCGACGAGGATCGGCGCGCGCGACCATTTCCGGATACCCCCCGGTCAGGGCGCACTCTATCAGATCCGGCCCCGTCACGAGGTTTCGCGGCGCTGTGAGGTCTCCGGCGTACGCCCTGTCGAGAAAATTGCCTGTCTCCTGCCGGATTTCTGCCTGTGCTAGGGGCAAAAGCGTGACAACTTCCATCCTGCCGGCAAGGCTTTCCGAGACTGTGGGGAGTGCGAGGATATTGGCGGATCCCGTCAGAAGAAAGCGACCGGGACGTCGGTCATTGTCGACCGCGCTCTTGATTGCGCGCAGCAGTTCGGGAGCGCGCTGCACCTCGTCGAGGATTGCGGTATCGATCTGCCGGACGAACCCGACGGGGTCGGCTTTTGCGGATGCAAGCGTCGTCTCGTCGTCCAGGGTGAAATAGGGCCGATCGCCGCTTAAGAGCGAGCGCACCAGCGTAGTCTTGCCGCATTGTCGCGGCCCATTCACCAGAACCACCGGCGTGTCGCTGGTCGCCACGGCCACACGTGCGGCAGCACCTCTGGGATAGAGCTCGTTTCCTTTGTTTGCGCCGGTCATCAACTAAAGTCCCATGAAACGATCGCAATGATCCGTCCGATTCGGAGAATATGATCGTCTAATTCGGATTTCAAGTGCGTCCAATCCGGAATGTAACGCCGTCCAATTCGGATGCACACGATGCCATGCCAAGCAATGTTCCCATCTGTGGCGAGAAGCATAAAGGAGGAAAAGAAGAAGAGAGGAGTAGATCCCTCTCGCAGATCGCCCGGCCCGCCGCCGCTTCGCTCAACCGCCCCCTACACAACCCTGCCCGTCGGTCTCGCAGGGCTGAACGCCCCGCTCACCCTGCCAGGCAGGGTCGCTCGGGCGCCGTTGCGCCGGCCCGTTCGCTCCGCGGTCCGGGAAATGTCTTCGGAAAGAACTGAAGGCAGGAAGGGGTGGCGACCGCCGCTCTAGAAACCCACAAGGAGCAAACCACATGCAGATCCTCAAAATCGATCCTCGTACGCTGAAGGGCAATCCCGACGATGCCCGCCGGTCCAAGTCCTCGCCGCAGGCCGACGCTCTGCTTCTGGCCACGGTGAAGGCCGTCGGCATCATCCAGCCACCGATCGTTTCGCCCGAGACCGATGGCGGTAATGGCCTCATCATCCAGGCCGGCCACCGCCGCGTGGCCCAGGCGATCGCAGCCGGTCACGAGGAGATCGAGGTCATCGTCTGCGAGGCCGCCAACGACAACGGTGCCATGCGCTCGATGGTGGAGAATATCGCCCGCGAGCCGCTCAACCCGATCGACCAGTGGCGTGGCATCGAACGACTCGTGGCCCTTGGCTGGACCGAGGAGGCAATCAGCGTGGCGCTGGCGCTTCCCGTCCGCCAGATCCGCAAGCTGAGGCTACTGGCCAATGTCCTGGGCTCGATGCTCGATCATATGGCGCTCGGCGATATGCCGAACGAGCAGCATCTGCGCACGATCGCCGCGGCGTCGCTCGATGAGCAGAGGCAAGTCTGGAAGGCGAACAAGCCAAAGAAAGCCGAGCGGGCCGACTGGTATAATATCGCTCGCGCCCTCTCCAAGACCCGCATGTTCGCCAAGGATGCAAGCTTCGGCGATGATCTCGCAAACGCCTACGGTATCGAGTGGGTCGAGGATCTCTTCGCACCGGCCGATCAGGACAGCCGCTACACGACCAATGTCGAAGCGTTTCTTGGTGCACAGCAGGAATGGATGACAACAAATCTTCCGAAGAAAGGCGCGATCGTCGAGGTCAACAACTGGGCCCAGCCCGAGCTGCCGAAGAAGGCCGAGCGTATTTACGGTAAGCCGTCGAAGTCCGATCATGTCGGCATGTATCTCGACCGCGACGGCAAGGTTCAGTCGGTCGCGTATCGCATGCCCGAAGAGAAGAAGACCAAGGGCGCAGCGGTCAGCGGTGGGGGCGACAACAGCGCGGTGATTGACGCTCCGAAGGTCCGGCCTGACGTCACGCAGAAGGGGCAGGACATGATCGGCGACTTCCGCACCGATGCCCTGCATGAGGCGCTCGGTCGCGCCCCGATCGAAGACGACACGCTGATGGCGCTGCTCGTCATCGCGTTTGCGGGCCTGAATGTCCGCGTCGATTCCGGCGCGAGCGATACCGTGATCGGAGCGGGTCGGCTCCGCCGGCATGCCGCCCGTCTGCTCTCGGATGACGGCGAACTTAGCACGGACATGGAGACGGTGCGGGTCGTGGCGCGCTCAGTCCTCATTGATGTCCTGTCGTGCCGCCGTGGCATGTCGAACAGTGGCATGATCGCGCGCATCGCTGGCGACGCGATCGGTGCCGACAAATTCCTTCCGAACATGGGATCGGAGGATTTCCTCTTGTGCCTGTCGCGCCAGGCGCTTGAGGCATCCTGCACCGAAGCATCGGTTCAGCCGCGGTCCAAGGTCTGCGAAACCCGCGCAGCGCTGGTCGAGCATTTCGCAACTCAGCACTTCGTCCATCCCGCCGGCCGCTTCGCGCCGCCGGCCGACGAGCTGCTCGACTGGATCCGGGCAGGCGCGGCCACCGACGTCATCGGCGCGGGCTTCCAGGATGACGGCATTGGCGATGCCGGCGCCTCGGCTGAAGAGTATGAGGGGCAGCTCGAGGAGGGGGCGGATCAGGATGATCCGCACGACGCCGACGTCGAAGCCGACGATGGCCGCGACGAGTTTTTCGATCAGAGGGCGGCAGCATGACCGCCGCCCTCTAGTCGAACATGGCAGCAACCACCCCCAATCTTTCGGGGGTGGAGTTTGCCAAAAGCCCGGACGGCCTGCCCGTCGCCCGCATCGATGATCTGGTCCTCGGCATGGTCACCTCGCCGAATGGCTTTGCCTATCTCGCGAGTGCGGTCTTTGTCCGCCGGCCGCTTGTAGAACTGACCCGTGCCGATTTCATCGGACACAACGGCTGGGTGGCCGACGAGGACGAGTTTCGAACGCGCGTTGCCGAGACGGCTGGTCACAAACGCGATCTGGCGAAACTGAACCGCGTGCGGACGCGCATGTCGGCGAACACGCCTTGCTGCGCGCGCCGGACGCCAGGCGATCACGTTGAAAGTCCGGAGCCGGGCGCGACGTCGGTCCGGTCCCCGTCTCTACCATCAGGAGCTTGCCGATCGCCTGGCCTTCGAACGGTGGGGCGAACTCGACACGCTCGCATCAAGGCTTGCGGTGCAAGAGCAGATCATCGACGCGCTTGAGCATTGCGGTGACACGCCTCTATCGCCCTCGCGTGGTAGGTGGACCTGAGGCGGGGTGGACTGCGGGGAGGCTTCTGATCACCGTGCAGTCACGACATCTCCCAGGGTGGCGGGCTTGGCCATGTCGTCCCTCGTCGCCGTGCATCTGACATCGGACCCGTGCCGGACTGCCCTTCTTCTCGTTGCGGTCTGAACCGGCGGCCGGTCGTTTCAAGGCCGCTGTCGCGCCGCAGAGCGGCCGACCCAACCTCACTGCGCGAGGCCAGGCTCGCGGTCTGCTCAGGTTAAAACCTGCTGGCTCGCAAACCTGCCCTGCTGGCTTAGTCGGGTCGGACCTGTGAAGCCGCCCGTCCTTTGCCGGTTCTGGTCGTCCGCATCGAAGGGCAGACCGGCACGGGCCGGAACCGCTTCGGCAGCCACGGAAGGAACAGACATGGCCAAGCCCGCCACCCCCAATCGCTCCAACGCCAGATCAATGCAATCGCGCCGCGGCACCACACTCGAAATGGTCCGCCTCTCCTGCCCCGACGCCGTCCAGGCGCTCAAAATCGCCGAAAGCTTCGGCACCGCGGTCGTTGATAGCGATGGCATCCGCAGCCTGCATGAGCGGCTGATCGTCGAGACCGCCGACAGCCTCTCTGAAGGGCTCGGCGAGAAGGCGATGCAGATCCATCTGCAAAGGATCGTCGGAGCCTTCGTCGGATCGGCACATGGCGCCGGACAGTTCTACTCTCGCGCCGTCAGCGAGGCGCGCGACGCAACGGCCAAGGCATCGAACGATGCCCGCGACGAGGATCTCGACGGTCCGGTCGGCTACGATAGCGCCGCCCAGCGTAAGCGGGAATTCGCGGCCGATATGAGTGTCCAGTCCCACGCGCTGCGCATGGCAGCCGAGGGCGCGGTGACGGCCTACGAGCAGGTGGTCGGAGAGACCTGGAAGCCCTTCGATCGGCCGGTCGAGAACCCAGGCGCATCGCTCGACCGCAAGGCAGCCGAAGCTCAGATGGCCGCCTTCGGCTGATCGGGTCCGCGGGGCGACAGCCCCGCAACCCATCTCTAAACGCAAAGGCCGTCACCCACTGGTGTCGGCCTTTTGTCGTCTCAGCGAAGAGGGAGTGAAAGAAGGGTAGCGCCGCTTGCGGCCCGTCCGTTCAGCGGCCCTGCCGGAGCCGGGCTGTCGATGCAACGGCTATGCCGTCCTCCACGCTGTTGCGGCCGTTCCGGTGCATCACCATCCGATCGGCCCCGGCTTTTGGCCTCCGTGACGGACCGCGAGTGGCGCGGTCCTGGAAACGGAGAAGAGATATGGGAAAGAAAGCGGAAGCAGATCGCACGGACATCTACACGCGGATTACGGATCGTATTGTCGAGGATCTCGAACGAGGGGTGCGCCCCTGGCTCAAGCCATGGAGCGCCGCCAATACAAACGGCCGTATCACACGGCCATTGCGCCATAATGGCCTGCCCTACTCCGGCATGAACGTTCTGCTCCTCTGGTCGGAGCAGCTGTCGCGTGGCTTTGCCTCGCCATCTTGGATGACATTTAAACAGGCGCTCGAGCTGGGCGCGGCTGTGCGCAAGGGCGAAACCGGCTCGACGGTCGTCTTCGCAACGCGCTTCACCAAGGCGGAAGCGGACGAGAATGGCGGCGAGATCGATCGAGAGATTCCGTTCCTGAAAGCGTACTCTGTCTTCAATGTCGAGCAAATCGACGGATTGCCGGAGAGCTACCACGCACCGGTGGCCGAGGTGATCGATCCGGTGGCACGGATCGAGAATGCCGATCGCTTCTTCAAGAATACCGGCGCCGTGATCCGGCACGGCGGCAATCAGGCCTATTACTCGCCTGTCACCGACCACATCCAGATGCCACCCTTCGAGGCGTTCCGTGATGCTGCCGGATACGCGGCCGTCCTTGCGCATGAGTCCACCCATTGGACCGCTTCCAACGATCGCGTCGGGCGCGATCTCTCCCGCTATGCGAAGGATCGGACGGACCGCGCCCGCGAAGAGCTTATCGCCGAACTCGGCAGTTGCTTCCTTTGCGCCGATCTCGGCATCGCGCCGGAGCTGGAGCCGCGGCCGGACCATGCGTCCTACCTGCAGTCGTGGCTATCAGTGCTCGCGAATGACAAACGAGCCATCTTCCAGGCGGCGGCACATGCGCAGCGCGCGGTGGCGTTCCTGAATTCCCTGCAGCCGCAGGCGGATGAACTCAAGCAGGCGGCCTGAGCAGGCGCCGGCAGTTTGATCAGGTACGGTCGTCACCACCGTTGGCGGCCCGCCGATCCTTATCTTCCTGGTCCTTGAGACCTTGCGAGATGTCCGCACCCAGCCTTCCCCAGATCGACGGCTTTGCAACATCGGGCCTGGGCTTGCGGGATGGCTTTCGTTCAACGACGAACGGTTTAGTCGGTTGGCGCATGCGGTTTCTGTTGTCCTCCTGACGACGAATCGTACACGACGATACCGCACAGAGTATCGGTGGCAATGGCCCTAGCCGGGTACATCGACAGGGACATTCCGAACCAAACATGTCTGACCACGGTTCAGGTTGGGGCCGGTGAGAACCGGGTTCCATGGTGACATGGTGCCATGATGGCCGACGCCAGCCATTGCCGTGTTCCTTCAATCTCTTCCTGGGGCTCCATCTGCGGGCTCGATTGGGCATGTCTGACCGGAAAACCGGCTTCGCCTCGATCGTCCTCCCGCAACGGCAGGTCTCGGATTTCTTACCCCGTGCGGCGAGCCGCCCTCCTCTCCCTCCAAGAAATCCGACCCCAGCCGCCTTCCACTGCGTTTCAGCCCTTTGGGTGCGGTCCGATCGCTTCCGGTCTTGTCGACAGCCATCGAGGCCGCATTGGAGCGGCTCGAAACAGCGAAAGGAACGCAAAAATGGCTACGATCGGCACCTTCACCTCGGAAAAGAACGGCTTCACCGGCTCGATCCGCACTCTCGCCCTCAACGTCAAGGCTCGCATCACCCGCGTCGAGAACCCTTCGGAAAAAGGCCCGCAGTTCCGCGTCTATGCGGGAACGGTCGAGCTCGGCGCCGCCTGGCAGAAGACTTCTGAGCAAGGCCGCGACTACCTCTCGGTCAAGCTCGACGATCCGAGCTTCCCGGCCCCGATCTACGCGACACTCGCCGAAGTCGAAGGCGAAGATGGCCTTCAGCTCATCTGGTCCCGGCCGAATCGGGACTGATCTGGATCACGAGGCTCCGCCGCCGGCGGGGCCTCAACCTTTCTTCAGAAAGCGGCGAGCCGCTATCGCGCGTCGTATCTGGCGAGCATCTTTCGCAATTGCGCATTCTGCTCCGAGAGCTTCTTCGCCAACTGTCTCCGCAATGCTGCGACCTCAGCATCGAGATCGGCCATCTCGTCCAGGACCGATTTGGGGCCTGTGGGCGTAACTGGTGCTTCACCGACGGGCTCGGTTGTCGGCTTATCTTGCTTGGCGAGTGGCCCGGTAGCCGCTGGGCGATCCGGCGCGGGCTCCGCCGATTCCTCGCTCACCATTTGAGCCGGGGCTGCCCCGGGTTCCGCAGCTGCGGTGACGTCGCTGTCTTCAGGGGCGTCTGCGGCCGCCGCAGGTTCAGCGATGTCGACCCGCTCGGTCGGCTCATCGCCGACCGACGTCACCGATGAGATATCGGCGGCTTTAGCGCCTTCTGGACTTAGCTGCACGGCAGTCTGAGCCGTCTCCGTAGCATCTTGCTCGACCGGCTGGGGGTTAGCCTCCCGAGATTGGTCCTCAGCGGGCGGATGGTATTCGAGTGCGATGGCCTCAGGCGCGACCGCCTCGCGCTCGTTAAGTGTTTCCGTCTTTGGCTTACGCGACACCAGGTCAGCCACAAATCTCCATGGTGTTCTCATCGCACTCACCTTCGGCATGGCGACAGTGTCCTGCCGCATTCAATCAGATTGGCCGGGCCTCGAGGGCCCGGCGATGTCATGAGATCGATCGACGTGTCGATCAGAGCGGCACTCAAGCCTTGCCGAGGCGCTTGCGCAGATCGGCATTCTCAGCGCGAAGTTTCTCGGAGAGCTCCTTGCGCAACTGCTTGTTTTCTTCCTCAAGTTTGATGAGATCAGCGATATCGTCGATAACTTCGACCGAAGCAGCAGGGGCGGCAACCTTTGCGCGCGGCGTGCGGGTGACAGCCTTCTTCGGTTCAGCTACAACCTTCTCAGCCTTGACCGGAGCAGTTTTGGACCCGCGTTTTGCGCGCGCCTTCTTTGCTGGCTTTTCGGCAGATGCGGCAGCAATGTCAGCCCGTGCGTTCTCAGCAGCAGTCTTCGCAGCACGTGGCTTGCGGGTCTTCTTTTCGACCGGGGCAGCGGCCGGCGTTTCGGTCGTGGCAGTGGTTTCGGTCATCGTCTCGTCGGCCATCAGTGTTCTCCTCTGTCAGGCGCAAAAAACATGTGTTTCGCGCTTACGTGAAGTCAATCCGCAAGGATAGCCATTTCGCCGGCAAAAGACCGTCAAACAGGCGCCATCGTCGATTTCCCGTCCGAAACTGATGCGGGCCGACCTATCGCGGGCTCGATGGGGCATGTCTGATCGGGAGACCGGCTGCGCTTCGATTGTCCTCCCGCAACGGCAATGTTCAGATTTCCGACCCCGAAGCCCTGCGGCCTTCTCCTCTCCCACTAACAAATCTGTATCTTGCCGCCCTCCATTTCATTCCGTCCTGATCAGGTGCGGGCCAACGTCCCCGATCTATGCGACTGCCATCGAGGCCGCGATAGGCGCGGCTCGACCATCAGAAAAGGAAATCGAAAAATGGCGACCATTGGCACCTTCACCTCTACCGAAAATGGCTTCACCGGCTCGATCCGCACTCTCGCCCTCAACGTCAAAGCCCGCATCGCCCGGGTCGAAAACCCCTCAGACAAGGGACCGCAGTTCCGCGTCTACGCTGGCAGCGTCGAACTCGGCGCGGCCTGGCAGAAGACCTCCGAGCAGGGTCGCGACTACCTCTCGGTCAAGCTCGATGATCCGAGCTTCCCGGCCCCGATCTACGCGACGCTCGCAGAAGTCGAAGGCGAAGACGGCCTTCATCTCATCTGGTCCCGCCCGAACCGAGACTGATCGGGATCACGAGGCTCCGCCACCGGCGGGGCCTTCTCTTCTATCTAAGAACCAAAGCCGGACCGGGCATCGAGCCCGCTCCGGATTTTCTGGTGCCATATGGAGAGGTGGGTAGCTGCTCAGAATGCACGATGGTGCCAATCGGCAATACCGGCGTCAAGGATGAGCGGTACCCCCAATCTGCTCCTGCTGCCCTTTCGGCCACCCTCCGCATATCGGCTCCCCCACTCCCCAGCTCTGCCGGTCGCTTGCGCGATCCTTGACCCCGGCATCCCCTCTGGGACCCGCCGGTCATCTTTCACAAGCGTCAGGAGACGAAGATGACCTACGAACTCGAAATCCAGATCGAAGAGCTGCGGGCCGAGCTGCGTAACGCGGTCGACGGTGTAGAGCACCTTCAGATTCAGGCCGAGCTTGCAGCCGCGGAGCGGCAACATGCGGCCGAAAAGTCGGAATTCGAGGCTGTGCAGAATGCAGAGCCGCCCTATTGAGGGTGGCATCTCGGCCTACAGTCTAGCGTCGCTCGAACACCGACGATATATTTCCCATTGCATAACGTTCACTCATGAAGTTAGGGCTCCGGAATGACGACAAATGACGAGCGATTTATCTCATTCGCGGAATTTAAGCGTGGCTTATCTGAAGCGCGTCAACCTTGGACCGCAGAGAGGATGGCGTACCAAAGATTCACCATGCTCTACTTGGTGCCAACATTCTTTTTGATCGCAACGGTTACCATCGTCGTTGGTGGCATCGCGAAGTGGCCTGTCCTCGACAGCTTCGGCAAAATAATTGCTGCCGCGACGCTGACCTATCTGATGGGCATCATGGCTTTTGTCCTTGCTCGCGTTGATCGCGGACACGGATTTGGTGTCCTGATCGGTCGGATCATATGGCCTTTGCCAATTTTCTCTGACGTGAAAAAGAAGCTCAGGGAGCAGGCAGAATTCCGGATGAACGCCGACCCGAGAGAACTCTATGACCATGAACGTGCCCGCTACGAGCGTTTCGCAAAAAAGATGGGCGCAAGACGACGTTGAGTTTTCAGTGGGAATTCGCCAGCTGCACGGCGATATGGCGCGGCCTGACATGAAGGCTAAATTGACTCCAGCTCCTCTGCCGCACTCATGGCAAGGCTGGCCGGAGACCGGCGCCGCCACGACCGGGGCCATACTGCCACGATCGGCTAACAGACGGTGTCAGTGGACACGTGGGTCGGCCTTGGACTTAACCTAGGTTTGACAAATTATCTGCGCAACATCGGTTGCAGGGCAAAGGTCACGGGGCGGGGAAGTTCGATATCTGGAAGGCAAGACTGCCTCGCGGCGGATCCGCGTTTCCTCGGAGAGTACCCTCGGCGTCGCTTACGGCACGCGATGTCGAGAAACAGTGAAACTGCCTCTCTTTCGCTTTCAAAATAGTGGATCAGCTCTTGCCCTTGCGTTCCGATCCGCCCCCAGCGGCGCCGCAAGCAGATTTCTCCGAACAACGTTCGCTCAATGGCGAGGGCATAAAACCGCGACATGTCCTTTTGCCGATCGGTGCGCTCGATATAAATCCGGTAGGGTTGCGTGATCATGGCCAAGATTCGCCCGTTGTGACTCTTTAGTCCAACGAGAGTTTTGAATCAGTCGGCTGATATCGATTCATTTGCGTGATGCTTTTACGCGGTTTATCTCGGCGATGCGGCCAGCATTCCGGATTCCAACATGTCTTGCGTCACCGGTTCGGTCTCAGTTGTGTCGATCTTGCTTCTCCGGATCGGTGCGGGTCGCGCGGGGACCGATTGCGACAACCAACGCACTCGCGATCGCCATAAATGCAAAGAGCAAAAACATCGCGGGCCCCCCAAGCGATGCAAGTGTAAGGCTGCCGATGACTGGACCCAGGAAGCTTCCTCCATTGCTGATGGCATGCACTCCAAAATAGCCGCCCTTGTCGGCATCTGATGCCAGACTGTCCACCAGCACATACTCTGCACAAACGACCAACACCTCGGCAATCGACAGCAGAAACATTGACGTTATCAAAGCCGGCGAGGCAGTCGAACTGGCAAAGCCTATCTGGCTCGCGCACAGCATGACGCAGCCGGTCAGCAATGCGGTTAGACCGCCTGCGCGCGCTATCATCCGGCTCAGGATGGGATTTGCCAGAAGCACGACGATGCCATTAATTGAGACGAGGATTGCATAAGTTTGTTGGCCGTTTGTTGTCGTCGATACGAGGTAAGGACCCAATGTCGCCGACCAGTGGCTGAAGACCGACAGAGCGAGCATCCCGCCGCAGATGAGGCAGAACAGGCGCCTGTCCCGCAAAGGTTTCCGGAGGGCGGCGACTGTTTGATGGAACCCGGCAAGGGTCTTGGGCGTCTGATCAAGCGTCGGCATCACGACGGGGGCGAGGAAAAGAAGCAGTGCTGCGAGGATTGTGCCTGCGATGAAAAAGCCAGTGGGCGTCGCGGGTCCTGCCACGACGCTGACGATGGGACCGATCGCCCATCCCAGGTTGGATGCGGTGTAACGCCAGGAAAAGTGGGTGAACCGTTCCCGTTCGCTCGATGCATCGCTGATGATTGCCTTCGATATCGGATTAAACAATGCGACCGAAATCGCCGCGGTCGTATAGGCGAGACCGTACGCCAGGGCTTCGCCCGCAAAGCCCATGACCGTGATGCTCAATGACAGCATCCCCAGAACAAGCGCTAGAACCGCTTTGCGTCCGATCATGTCGGACCACGCACCGGCGAAGGGAGAAACCATTGCGCCAACAAGTGGGCCTATGCCGAGAAGCAGGCCGATCCCGACCAATCCCATACTAAAATCTCGATGCAGGATGATCGCGACAAAAGTCAGGCTCATTGCCCGCGCCACGGACACGAAGAACGAGCCAGAGACGATGAAGAGGACTGCCTGCGGAATGCTCAGCAAATCGTCCAAGGATCTGCGTAAATTCCTCAATTTGGAGAACCTCTGCTGGCTGTTAGGCTCGTCGGATTGCTCCGGAATTTTCCGGGAGTGCAAAGCCCAAGGCATTGAGGGAAAGGAGAATTCGCATGGTAGGAGACACACGGTTGATGAGGTCCCTGGCAAGGTTGCAGCCGGTCGTCCATTCCTCCGAATTCGAGCCTGCGCTGGGCGCTGTCACCGCGATCTACGGACTCAAACACGCAACCTGTCTTATTGTGCGAACAGGTTTCGGGTCGACAATGTATCCCTTTTTCTGCACGACATATCCTCGGTGCTGGACGGACCTTTACCTCGCACGGTCCTATTTCGCTATCGACCCGGTGGTCGATATCATCCGGTGGGCACGTCTGGCGGTGGACTGGTCTCGTCTCCAGAGGACTGGACCGGCTGTCGATCGATTTTTTGAGGAGGCGCGCGCCAACGATGTCGGCGCCAGTGGCTTGACGGTGCCGGTCAGGGGCCCGAACGGCGAGCGCTCGCTGTTTTCCGTCACGTCTGATCTTCTGCCGGATCCCTGGGCAGAAATCAGTGAAGGACTGGGCCATGACCTTCAGGTTCTTTCCCACTACATGCATGAAAAAATCCTGGCCGTCGCCGACATCGAAGCTGGCGCCACGGTGCGGCGTCTTTCGGCGCGTGAAAAACAGTGTCTCGAAGCGCTTGCATCAGGCCGGCTGCAAAAACAGATTGCGGCTACGCTTGGCTTATCGGAAAGTGCCGTCAGGCTTTATCTACGGTCTGCCAGACGCAAACTCGGCGCAACAACGAGTTATCATGCCGTTGCCAAGGCAATCCTGTTCGAACTGATTTCGATCTAAGTGACTCGCCTTCCACGCCGCCCGTCCTCTATCCACGCTGGCGTCTACTCCCGTCAATCTGGCGAAATCGGCAGGTTGTTGCCGTCGCAAAGCCCATCCACACTCTGTGCTTGCTGACCGACCGGCACTGACAGTTCGGCACGGGATCGTCGGCTTCCACCTGCGATCAGAGAGTCTGGATGGAGATACGTCATGATCGATGCCGAGCTTATAAAGCGGTGGCGCAGCGCCCCTCGCCTCAATGACTTTGCTGCCTTCTTCGAACGGACTGCCGCCGGCCAAGGTGGTGCTCCAGACCTTGGCGAGCCGCATATCGATCTCGGCCTGCTCGACTTCGATCTCGAGGCCACCGTCTTTGCCGATACGCACAAGCGGCTCTGGGGTCCCTTCGATCGTCATTATTTTGCGAGCATACCCTATCGCTTGGAAGAGGAATGCCGATTGGGGTCGGCTCTCCTTCAAAAGGCGCTTCGGACATGGGCCCAGACCGCCCGGCCGGCCAGCATCTATACGCTCGGCACGGGAACCGGCTGCCTTGCTCGAACGCTCGCACTGCTTGGGGCCGGTCGGATTGAAGCACTGTGCTGCAGCCCGACAGCCGCCAATCAAGAAGCATTCCTCGCGAACCGCGCCAGCGATCACGCGCATTTTTATCATGGCCCGTTCTTCGAACTCGATGAGGGTCGATACGTCATCGACCCGGCGCTTCAACGTTTTCGCGGTGGGTTCGATATCCTGTTCGAGGACACCACCTTCCAGATGTATGATCATGACCGTGTCAGACAGATCGAATTCATCTATCCTCGGATCAAGCCGGGCGGTCTATTGATCCAGGTTCAGAAACTGGCCCATCCCGACGCTGGCGAATACCAGGCACGCGAGAGACAGAAGGACGAATTGTTCAAGTCGCGATATTTTTCGCCGACCCTGATTTCCGAAAAGAAGGAAGAAGTACTGGGCACCATGACCAATATGCAGGTGGACAAGGCCAGCACAGTCGATGCCCTCAATTCCTTCTTCCGCTATTCCGTCGCGACATGGAACAGTGGCAATTTCTACACCATCGTGTCGTCTAATTCCGGCATCGCGATTGTCGAATTCCTGGCTCTCCTTCTGCAACCGGCGATCCCGCCGGCATTCTGTCGAGAGACTTTGCCCGCGGTCTGGATCGATACGGACACCGACCCGATCAGGTCGATCTTGGCGTGGCGCCGGCCGAATTCCATGCCTGGTATCGTGGCCGATCGGTTGCTGGCATCATGATGCCGATGGCAACATGATCGAGACGCGGGCAAAGTACGCAACGCCTGGACAGGTTCGTGCGGCGCTGACATCGCTGATGCCCCCGCTTGCTGACTTTTGGTCGCGATCGCTTCGGGACTATGCTGCCTTTGCGTATCAGCCGGTCCCGTTTCGTCCAGCGAGTGCTGCACGATCATTTGCGAAGGACCGGCTGCGAGATGCCGTCACCCGCGCCGCTTTGCGCGCCGGACATGGCCATCAGGAAGCCCGATCTGCCGGTCGCGAATTGTATGAGTCACCTGTGGTGCAGACAGGCCCCCATTGTCTGATGCTCTATGAGCCAGATGCCTTCTACACCCATCTTTTCAGCCTGATGGGCCTGCAGGCGTATGGTCGGAACTGGCATATCGCTTATGCCGGCTCGACGATGTCGTTCAACGAGGCGGCAAAGAAAGGACCTGGTTGGCTGCGGGTCGGTGGCGAGCCCCTCAACGTCTTCGGATTGCCGCGCAGCCGCATGGACGGTAGCAGCATCTGCTGCAGCAACGGCCCCTTGCGGTTCTCCTTGACCAATGCCGCCGGCCAGATTGCGCCAAACGCTGCTGCCGCTCGCCTCGTGGGGCAACTGCCTTCGTCCTCATTTCAAACCGCCGCCGAGGCTATCAAAACCGCGAACGGCAAGTTGTGGAATGGCGGCATGTCGTCGATCGCGAAGCTGCTGCTGCTCGATGATTTCGACCTGGCCGACCTGATTGCAGATCATCTTGACCATTCCGGATCCTGGTTGACGACCGCGGTATTCTCGGGCGGTGGCGCCGCGAGTATTGTGCAGACAATCGATGGTCTCACCTCTGGACCTTGGCGCGGGTGGATACGGCGGTCCACCGATTTCTTCTGGTTGGTGGGCCGAGACCGCATCCAGCCGTTGCGGCTGGAAGGTGGTTTTCTTCGAAGCCCGAATTCGACGAGTTTGGCCATAGAGTTCACGCCATCGAGCATTTCCGAGGCGCTGAGGAAGCATATGCTTCTACCGAACCTGTTCATGTCGTTTCTCGTCCTGTCGATTTTGCCGGGTATCCGCGCGCTTGGAGGCTGCCGCCAAACTGTTTACCTGCCGCTGATGCGCTACCTCGTCGCCATTGCTATCGCGCGATCGGGTGATCAGTCCCTGCTGGACGATTTGTGGAACGATGACCGGCCTTCTCTCTGGGGACATCGAGTCTTGCGGCCGACCAAAGGGGATCCTTTCCTCGAAATGGAGCGGGCGGGCGCAGTCGAACACCTGCTTGCGCTATATGCTGATATGCCGCTGATTGAAGCGAGTGGCGACCTGGTCGCATTTACCGGCGATCCGATCTGGGAGGGCACGTATCGCTCGTTATTTTCCGGTCTCACGGGACCGGCGTGTTCGCAATGGGCATGGTCGGGTTTTGCGCGATGAAAGAAAGGGGACAATGAGAGGCTGCAGTCAGTTTTCGGAAGATTGCGAAAGGCCAATCCCCCAGACCTGTCTGAGCGGAACGTTTTGGCCGGGGGAAGTCGGTCCCGCGTCCCGCTTTGCGGCCGCTATGCTGACGCTCCTGCGGCGTCCCTCTTTCCGTCAAAAACGTGACGAGAATTCCCGGTTTCCCGGTGCTGCCGGTCGGCGCCCGGCGCGATGCTGAAACCTCCGATGTTCTTCATTGTCTTGCTCGAATCCGGCCTGGCGCCGGTTGATCCGAGCGTGGGCGTCGAACCTTTCCTTTATCGTGCAGCTTTCATATTGGGCCAAAGTTGAAGAGCTCGGAGCCGGCTCCTGGTGACCCGCATACCCTTGCTGAAGCCAAGGCCAACTCCATCTGCGACATGGAGCGCCCAATCGTTCTAGCGGCGACTTAATCTCCTTCTTCGGCGAATAATTCTACGAAACTACGCCAAATCGATCATGAATTATTCCAATTTCCCTCTCGCTTAAATTGGACACCGCTACCCCGATTAAATAACCTTTTGACACAAGAAACTCAACTCTTCCGGCTTGTATCGACTTTTCGTATCCATAATGAATTCCGAAATATACTTCCAATCGTGTTTCCGTAATGGAGACATAGATGTTTGAGCTTATGTCAATTTTGGAAATACGTCCTTTATTCGGAAATTCTATTCCTTCATCAAAGCGCAATATCGGTAGGCCATAAGCTTTTTCTTCACCGCGATTTAACGCGCTCGAAAGATGGCCGCCTGAAAGGAACGTGAAGCCGGATATGACAAGTTCATCCTGGGGCACTTGAAAATCAAAGAGGTGGGTATTGAAATCACCGATCCTGATATGACGCGCGCCGGCTACTGGGGATGGGCGTGATCTAAACGAAACTGGCACTTGATCGTCAAATATGACTACGCACTGCTCGTCGCTAATTTCTTTGATTCTTTCGACTTTAAGCATCCATTGAGTCCTTAGTACGAAGCAGCGTGTATCAAAGCAGGAAGCTGGCCGGCTTGGCGTGCGGGCGAGAACAATAACTCCCAGCCTCCTGCATTTACCAAGCCGCCATACGGGACGCCGCCCTGTGTAGCTGAACCAACAGCAGCCCGTAGCTTTGTCAGTTCACTCTGCGTCCCGATGTTCACCAGATCGGTGGATACGCCACGGCCTAAATTTCCGAGCGCATATTCCGCCATATGCTCCGTCGCGTTCGGCGCAACCCAGATATCCGCTCCGCTGGTAGCCAAGGTGAACGAACGTGGTATAGCTGTGCCCTCATAAACACCCTGTGTAGCCGTAACCGCATCCCAGACGGTTCCCGTACCTTCTGCGGCAACGGCAGCCGATCTTCCCAGCAGCCCGGCTGCGAATTCTGCTCCTGAACCGAGGAGAGCTCCTCCTGCACCCGATAGGGCAACTTCTCCCCAATCTGTGCAGCTTACGTTTCCACCATTCTTATACATTTGGTAAGCAAAGTCGCCTCCCGCACCAAGCGCACCTCCAATTAATGCGCCAGCGAGACCGAATTGGCCGGTAGAATCTGCCTCGTTGATGGTGTTCCCATTGACATAGGCACAGAGATTGCCGCTCTGATCCGCTGCTTCCCCGGCAGGATCTCTGGAAAGCCACCGCCCCGCGACAGGATCATAGGCTCTGAACTGCGTCAGATAGAGACCACCGTCGCTGTTATAGATTATGCCCGCATAGCCATAATCGGTGGCCGGCGCCGTCGATTGCAATGCATTTCCGTATGGATCAAAATCATGGTCGGCGCCGAGGTGGTGCCGGCAAACGCACGACGAACAGAACCGATCTGATCACGGCCATAGTAGTATGGCCGGATGGACGTGCCGGGTCGCTCCACAGGTGGTAGAGCGCAGCGCGTTCCTGAAGCTCGTTGAAATTAATGCCCACCCTTTGCATTTGATGGTGGCAAAAAGGCTGCGAAGGGTATCCGGTCCCGCTCACCGGATCGGTGATCGCGCCGCTTCGCGGCTAGGAACGTGCACCTTAAGCGAAACGTAGCGGTCAGCCTCCTGCCCTATCAGGCTTCGTCTTTTGGAGACGAATGCTTGAATCTCACCCCGACACCACCCCCATTTTCAGGGATGAATTGAATGCCAGCATTCTCAAACGCTTCCCGCAATTTGGCAACGGTATTTTGGCGAAGGTCTTCCCCGCGCTCAAACCGCTTCACTGTCTGAGTTGATACTTTAGCAACCTCTGCCAAGCGATCCGAATTCCACCCTAGAGCGGTACGCGCCATGCGACACTGGATCGGATTAATATCACCCGAAATAGGGTGATTTTGGTTGCGCATCGTTTAATCGTCCTGTATGTAACAAACGTTCAGGTATCGGTCGTGCCGGCGTTCGCAGCGCCGACACGACCTGACCACAATCAAGCTGTCTGGAGCTCGGATCATGGCTGATTCTGAGAATAGCAGAACTGTGCCTGCAATCACCTGCAGAAACAGTCTTAATTCAACAGAATGGTTCCTAACGGCACAGATTGCCGATCAGTCGCGGTTCCCTCGTGGTGCCGGAAATGATGCGCTTGCGCTATGGCGGGCGTGGCTGTTGGCATTTGAGCGCGTTGACCGGCTGAATGCCGCCCAGCAGCGTCTGGAGGCCGAACTGCTTGCTGCGTCCTCGCTAAATGTCTGCCCGGAAGACGTTGGGCTGCTCTCACGTGTGAGCGTCATGGCTATGGCCGATCAGCATGTCTGCGCTTATTCGCGCGCCGAACAAGCGGCCAATGATGGGGCTGATATCGAAGACCGGACGGCAGCCGATCTTTGCGAGGCGGATGTGACGTCGATTGTTGCCGTCGTCGCGAAGCTCCACTGTGTCCTGCAGCGGGGACAGCCAGGTGTGGATTTCGACGAGTCTCCCTGGCCCGAGCTGCGCCGGATACTGCGTGATCTTTTGAACATTTGTGGGCGGATAGGAGATTTTCGGCACGGCGACGCGGTGCTGCCAATCGACTCCGGTTGATGCCTGATTGCCAGCGCGTTGTTCGCGTCTCTTAGGAGCCGCGTAGCCGGTGTGTTGCGTGTGCGTTGAGGCTTTGAACGCGATGTTTCGAAGTGCGTTTCTAGCCGGATTTGGGGAATTTGGAGGCCGAGGGAACTCGATATTTATTCTGATTTTTGACCTGCGGAGGCGGATGAACCTGCCGCGTGGGAACGGATACCTACGCGGTGAAAATGGGAGCTCGCCGCGTTGATTTTTACGACCAAGAAGAAGGGAACATTGGAATGCTATTCAAGCATATTCGAACGCATGTGTTCATGCTGGCATTGGCGCTGGGTGTGGGCTGTATGTCCGCATCTGTTGCTGGGGCTGAAGAATTGCGCATCGGCACACAGCTCAAGCTCATGACGTTGGATCCGCATTATGCCGATCTGAACGAAAACACCTCACTGCTCTCGCATATCTACGAGCGTCTGGTGAACCAGGACGAGAACCTCAACCCGCAGCCGGGACTGGCAGTCACCTGGAAAAGACTGTCTCCAAAGGTCTGGGAGTTCAAGCTGCGCCATGGCGTCAAATTCCATGACGGATCGGCTTTCACCGCGCAGGACGTCATCTATTCTGTTGAACGCGTTCGCGATTTTCTGAAACCGCCGAGCGGCGGGTTCCAGTCCTATACCAAGGCCATCACCTCGATCACCGCGCCTGATCCCATGACGGTCTTGATTGAGACCCGTGACGAGGCCCCTACCCTGCCGATCCAGATGACCGCCATTCTGATCATGCCGCACAAGGCCGGTGGCGGCTTTGCCACCACCGACGAGGTCAATACCGGGGTCCCTCCCGTCGGCACCGGACCCTACAAGTTCAGGACTTGGCAATCCGGGGAATTGCTCGCCCTCGACGCGAATGACGAATACTGGGGCGGCGCACCGGCCTGGTCGAGCGTGGTGTTTCGGGTCATCGAAAGCCCGGCCGCGCGTGTCGCAGCGCTCTCCACAGGCGACGTCGATCTCGCCGACTATATCCCTGCCCGGGATGTCGCAAATCTGGAGGCGCACGGCATAAAAGTCGAGAGCGCAGCCGCAGCCCGTTCGAACTTCCTGCAGTTCGACATGTCACGCGATCAACTGCCCGGCGTGACTGACGCGGCAGGTAAGCCGATGGCGAACCCGTTCAAGGATGCTCGCGTGCGCGCGGCTTTGGCCCTTGCGACCGACCGGCCGTTCCTGGCCGAAAAGATCCTTGGCGGCTACGGAACGGCGGCAAGCCAGATGTTTCCGCCCGGCATGGCCGGCACCTCCGCCAATCTTGCCGTCACACCACCGGACTATGACCGTGCCAAGGCCCTGCTTGCCGAAGCCGGATTGTCCAATGGGTTCTCGGTCGTGCTTGCCGGCCCGGCAGGGCGTTACCCAGGCGATGCCGAAACGCTGCAGTCGATTGCGCAGAACTGGGCGCGCATCGGGGTGAAGGTTCAGCCGATTGTCTCTCCGTTTTCCGTGTTCATGACCAAAAGATCGGCCGGAGAATATCCGGTCTGGTATGGCGGCTGCTCCGGGGAAGCCGTCAGCCTTTGCCTCGATGTCGTTTTGACTTCCGCTGATGTCGAGAAGGGCACCGGTTCCCTGAACTATGGCGGCTACAGCAATCCCGTCTACGACGACATGCTCGCCAAGGCAGAAGCACTGGAGGACGGACCAGCCCGCAGTGCGGCGCTGGCACGCGCGACCGAGTTTGTGATGGCGGATCACCCAATCATCCCGCTCTATCACTTCCACCTCATTGCCGGCCACGGCAGGAAGGTCGGCTCCTACACGGTCCACCCCCGGGGATGGACTTTGGCCATGCGGGCAGTCCCGGCGGCTAATTGAGGAGATCCGTCATGACAGCAACTATCTTCGGAAGGCTTTCACAAGCCTTCCTGCTTCTTCTCGCCATGTCGATCATCGGGTTTGTCGGCATTCACAGCATCGGCAATCCTGTCTTCAACATCGTCAATGTCGAGACCGCCACGCCCCAGGATATTCGCGGGGCAACGATCGCGCTCGGGCTGGATCAGCCCTTGTGGCGCCAATATCTGCTGTTCCTCGGCAATGTCGTGAGCGGCAACTTCGGCACCTCCTACATCTATCATCTGCCAGCTTTCCGGCTTGTGATGAGCAAGCTTCCGGCGACATTCGAGCTTGCCGCGGTCGCCATGCTGGTCGCGGCCCCCCTGGGTATCCTGTTCGGCCTTTTGGCCGGCCGGCGCAAAGGGACGGTTTCCGATCGGGCCGTGCTCACGTCCAGCGTCTTGGCACTCAGTGTGCCGTCCTTCTGGCTGAGCATGCTGCTGATCATGTTTGGAGCCATGATGACAGGATGGTTTCCGTCCGGGGGGCGCGGGGACGTGGTGTCCGTCCTTGGCGCGGATTGGAGCGTCCTTACTCTTTCCGGCCTGCACCATCTCGTCCTGCCGGCACTGGCGCTCGCCATCCCGAACATTGCCCTGATCGCCCGGTTGACACGATCAGGCACGATCGAGGTGGAAGCCCAGGATTTTACGCGCTTCTGCCAGGCGAAAGGCCTTTCCCCGCGACGGATCCTGTTTCGCCATACGCTGCGCAATATCAGCGTGCCGATCGTCACCATCATCGGCATGCAGTTCGGCGGCATGCTGGCCTTTGCCGTGGTCGTCGAGTCGATCTTCAATTGGCCGGGCATCGGCAAGCTGCTGATCGATTCCATCCAACTGCTCGATCGACCCGTGGTCATGGCCACCCTCACCTTTGTGGCAATCGCTTTCGTCGGCCTCAACGCCCTCGTCGACATTTTCTACGCCATGATTGATCCGCGAACCCGCCGATCCGCCTGAAAGGAGCACCGATGAACACCAAAACCATCCGGGCGCTCTGGAAATGGCCCACCGCCCATCGACCGACTGCTTCGATACTCGTGCTGGCCGCGTATGTGCTGCTGGCGATCGCTGCCTCCGTCATCGCGCCGCAGGACCCTTATGATCCGTTAGAGATTTTTGCGTGGGAATCCTCCTCGCCGCCCGGCACGGCAGGTGGCGGCGGGTACATCTACCTGCTGGGTACCGATGGTCTCGGGCGTGATATACTCAGCACCGTGTTTTACGGCCTGCGGATCAGCCTGTTCGTCGCAGCCACCAGTACCGTCCTTGCTGCCATGATCGGCATGAGCCTTGGCGTCATTGCAGCTTATCTCGGACGTTGGGCAGATGCCCTGATCATGCGCATTGTGGATCTGCAGCTCAGTCTGCCGACCATGCTGGTCGCGCTGATCGCGATCGTGACGCTGGGCCCGGGTATCGATCGCATCATCCTGGCGCTCGTCATCGTGCAATGGGCGGCTTACGCGCGGGTGACGCGCGGCGTCGCCATGGGCGAAGCGAAAAAGGCCTATCTTGATGCGGCACGGCTGTTGCGCCTGCCGCCATCGCGTATCGTCTTCCGTCACCTGTTGCCCAACAGTATTGCGCCGGCCATCACCCTCATCCCGATCGAGCTCGGCCATGCAGTGGCGCTTGAGGCCACCCTGTCGTTCCTCGGATTGGGTGTCCCGATCGACAAGCCCTCGCTCGGCTCTGCGGTGGCAAACGGCTTTCAATACCTGATGACCGGCCAGTATTGGATCAGTCTGTTCCCGGGGCTCGCACTCTTCGGTCTCATCGCCAGCATCAACTTCGTCGGCGAGGAGTTCCGTCGCCGCTATGACCCGAGGAGCCACTGACATGGACCCGTGCCATCACAAAGCCCCGCTCCTGGCGGTCGATAACCTGACCCTGAAACATCATGGACCGTCGGGCTCGAAAACCATCCTGCGCGAGGTGAGCGTCGAGCTGCGGCGCGGCGAGATCCTCGGTCTGATCGGCGAGTCCGGTGCTGGAAAGTCGAGCCTCGGTTATACCATTCTCGGCCTGCTTGCGCCGGGCATCGAACAAACGGCCGGATCGATCCGGCTGGAAGGCTCTCCACTTGAAGCTTTCAGTCTCAAGCAAAGAGCCGAAATTCGAGGGCGCCGGATCGCGGCGATCTTCCAGGATCATGGCGCTTCGCTTGATCCTCTCATGACGGTGGGGGCGCAGATCGCAGAAACCGTCCGCGCTGTGGGCGAGAATGTCACGAAGAGACAGGCCCGCCTACGCGCCATCGAGCTTCTGGGCCGTGTCGGCATACCCGAACCGGCAGCGCGATATGGACACCATCCGCATCAGTTCTCCGGCGGCCAGCGCCAGCGGATCGTGATCGCCATCGCGCTTGCCGGCAACCCACAAGTGATCGTGGCTGACGAACCGACCTCGGCGCTCGATGCAACGGTTCAGAAACAGGTTCTGGCGCTGCTGCGCTCGCTGACGGCCGATACGGGCGTGTCGATCATCCTCGTCACCCACGATATGGGTGTCATCGCTGACGTCACCGACCGGGTGGTCGTCTTGCGGCACGGGCGAGTGGTCGAGCAGGGGGAAACCACCGCGATCCTTGATGCGCCGCGCGACGCCTATACCAAGTCGCTTCTGTCAGCTGTCCCATGCTTGCGGCGGACTGTGGCGGGAAGCGCTCTGTCGTCTGAGGACGTCGTTTCTCTCAAAGGAGAGCCGGTTCTGCGCGTTGACAATGTCAGCAAGAGCTTTGCCGGTTCCGGGCTGCCATGGCTTGCTGCCCGCCAGCAGAAGCGGGCGCTACACGACGTCTCGATCCTGCTTCCATCGGGATCCGTGACCGGTATCGTCGGTGAAAGCGGAAGCGGAAAATCGACGCTCGGCCGCATTGTCGCCGGTCTGGAGACCGCAAGTTCCGGTACGCTCGACCTTGAGGGGCGGCGGTTTCAGATCGAGAGGCCGGGTTGGCGCAACGGTCTCCTGGGCGAGGTCCAGATGATCTTCCAGGATCCATCGGCGTCACTCAATCCACGCATGGTGATCGCAGACACACTGCAGGAAGCGGTACATTATGGCGCCGGCGCTTCCGGAGGTCATGTTTCCGCTGTCGGATCCATGATGGATCGGATGGGCCTCGCCCGCAGCCTGCTGACGCATTTCCCGCATCAGCTATCCGGCGGCCAGAAGCAGCGCGTCTGCATCGCCCGGGCGCTGCTTGCCCGGCCTTCGATCATCGTCGCCGACGAGCCTACATCGGCGCTCGACGTGTCGGTGCAGGCGGAAATCGTCACGCTGCTTCAGCAAACCATTGCCGAGCAACATGTTTCAATGCTGTTCATCTCGCATGATCTCGCCCTGGTGCAGGCCCTTTGTCACTCGATCTATGTGTTGAAGGACGGCGTGATCGAGGATCGTGGCGATCCCGATTTTATCTTTTCCCGTTCGCAAAACCCCTACACGCGCAGCCTGATCGACGCCCGCTCCGCCCGCTTCACGCATTGAGAAAGGCGTGGCGCTTGTGTCGGCGCCTCGCGGCAATATCCCTTTAGAATTCGCCAGCGCTCGGCGCGGCGCCAGGAAAATCGTTATGACCCAGTACTTTACCATTGCCGTCACCGGCCAGTCCCTCATCAAACACGATATTCGCACCGTCGAGACAAAGGGTTTTCTCGGTGTGCAAGACATTATCGGCCAGTCGGACTTCGCCTTCACCAACTTCGAGACCACGATCCTCGGACGTCATGGTGGCTGGCCGCTCAAAGGCTCGTTCTTCGGGGCAAGCCGGCCGGTCGTTCTCGACACATTGCGATCGATCGGTTTCGAAGGCCTGACGCTTTCCAACAATCATGCCTTCGATCTCGGTCCCTCCGGTGTTCTTTCGACGATGGAAGAAGTCGAAGCACGCGGTTTTGTTTACGCCGGCGCCGGCCGGAACCGGAAAGAAGCAAGCCTTCCCGGCTATGGCTCGTTTGCCGGTCGGGATATCGCGTTGGTGGCGATGGACGGTGGGCCCGGGCCCGACTTCATGTACGCGGCAGATGCCGAAGTGGACCGACCGGAGCGCCCGGGTATCAATCGGCTGAAGCTGAGCAAGGTCCTTGATGTCGACGCTACAGCCTTCAAGCAGCTGAAATCCATCCGCGATCGGCTCGGCTATACCGACATGGATCTCGGCAACGACGCCCAGCCGGACGATACCCCCACTATCGATCCCGAGACCGAGATTGCCATGGCGCGGGCCCTATTCCGGCGTTCGGATCGGTTTGGCCGGAATGTCAAAATCGATGCGTCTGATCTCAAGCGCAATCTCTCGGCGATCACGGTTGCTGCGGAAAATGGTGACATGGTCATCGCCTATCTGCACCATCATCATTGGGCGTCCGACTGGTATCAGGTATCCGATTGGGTCGGCAGCGTCGCAAAACAATGCATCGACGCCGGCGCTGCCATGTTCGTCAGCCACGGCGCTCCGGTCCTGCAGCCGGTCGAGATCTATCGTGGGCGTCCGATCTTCTACAGCCTGGGAAATTTCATCTTTCATATCCGCTCGGAAGGTTCGAAGTGGACCGCCCGCGAAATCTGGGAAAGCGTCGTCGGACTTTGCTCTTTCACCCCCGATGGTAGGCTTGCGCGCATGGCCTTTTATCCGGTCGTCATTGGCGGCCATGACGCGCTGCAGACTGACGCACTCGATAAACGCCTTGCCCCCGAACTGGCGCATGGCGAAGATGCCGATCGCATCCTGTCGCGCTTCCAGAAACAGTCCGCCTCATTCGGCACGCAGATCAGGATCTCAGGTGGCGTCGGAATTTATGAGACCGAAGCGATATTGCTGGAAGGCATGCAGGGAGAGGATGCTTCTTGATCGCAAGCGCAACGCCGGAGGACGATGTCACAGGACGAGCGCTCGCTGCAGATCCTCATGCTCAAAGGCACTGGACATCCTGTTGATCTCCGCAGATCTCGCACCAACGATCTTCGCGACCTCGCGCCATGTTGAGGTCGCATCCGCAACTTGTCTGATGATCTGCCGGGCCTGCGACAAGGTCAGGGCGAAGAACTCTGCCGCCGCCTCCAGCAGGTCGAGCGAACATGTGCCTTCGTCCAGATCGATATTCGTCGTCAGCACGCGCGCCTTGATGTCGGTCGGAACCGGGTTGAGATCATAAGCCGGAGACAGTGACCATCCGGCTTTGCCAAGCCAGAGAAATCCATGGTTTCGAAGGTGATCGTCGACATTTGAGATCAGCACGTTGAACACGACACGACGGTAGAGAGCGTGGGCATCGCTTTTGCCCTGCGCTCCATGCTCGGCCAATGCGTCGACCATTTCCGGATAGCTGCCGCGTTCGCCATCCCTCGCCCCCATCATAGCCATCGCTGACAGAAACGGAATACGGACCACTTCGCGACGGTCGAAGCGTCGGGACAACATGACCTTCTTGCCAGCGATATCGACCAACTGATGGAGGGGTGTGGTGATACCGCAGCGATCGGCCAGTCGCAGTGCGATCTCCTCCCAGGTTTCGATACTATACTCGTCCGTTTCCCTGGGAAATTTTGCGATCGAGAGATGGCCATGCTGATCGATCACCGAGGCCTTCGGTCGCGCACCGCCAAGCGATGAGCCGGGCGCGAAGATGAGCTGCAGGTCCTCGTCCGTTTCTTCGTCACGCAGGATGCGCTCGGTGATTTGCAACAGACGCCCAAGGTCGATGAGGGCGGGCACGCCGCTCTGGATCGGTGCCTGAAATTGCTCCTCACCAATCCACCGAAAGCGAAGCGCTCCCAGGCGGGTTTCGTCGGCCACTCCGAGCAGATAGTCGCTTTCCGCGAGCGTTCTCACAGCGCGAGCCTCGCGTTCAGCCATGCGACGCTCAGCCCGCTGCATGAGGCGCCGGCCCCAAGTGTCGGGCGCGGAATCTCCGATGGAACCAAATGTAGCAAGGCCGACTGGTGGGGCAAATCCCCCTCGGGTCAAAGCCAGAGCCGGCTCCAGTGAAAACCGGTCCGGATCTTCAAGCCAGCTCTGATCGTACTCGAACATGATCGTCTCGTTACCGCGTACACGATTGCTGCGCGCCAGACCGATCGGCCGCGTGCGGCCGTCGAGGTCGAGATGGACTTCGAAATCAGCCATTGTCCTTTAACCTCACCGCCCGCTTTACATGGGCGTGCTTCGGCAGTTCAGCGCTCGCCAAGGACTGGCCAACCGCGTCACGACCGATATCGGCAATCTGGCTCAGCCCATCCAGCAGGCCGAGAGCTTGAAGGACACCAGCGTAGATCCCGATGCTGACATTGGTGTCGCCGGCTTCGATCTTCTGCAGGGTCGAGCGCGAGGTGAAGGCGCGCTCAGCCACAACCGCCATCGGCAGGCGTCGGCGGAGACGTGCATCCTTGATATCGGCGCCAAGCTTGCGCAGGGCGCGCCGAACAGCGGCCGGTGGGTTATGAGGTGTCGGCATTTGTCATCTTCGCGCTACAAATTCTGGAGATATGTAGCACGAAGATTACAATTTATCCAGCGCAGCACAATGTGCGAGTTTCCCAGCAAGACCAATCGTGCACGGTCTGGTTCTCTAAGGAGCGACAATAACAGAATGGCCCTGCCAAAAGCAGGGCCATTGAAGTCGCGAGCGGTGGCATCGCGCAGGCCGCAAGCGTTACTTGTTCAGCGCGTCCTTCAGGGCCTTGGCCGGCTGGAAGCCGAGTTTTCTCGCCGCTGCGATCTTGATCGTTGCCCCGGTCGACGGATTGCGGCCCTCGCGTTCCGGCGTTTCCTTCACCTTGAACTTACCGAAGCCGGCAATGGACGTTTCGGCACCGGACGACGCCGCTGCGGTGATTGCTTCAAAGACGGATTCGACGATCGTCTTGCCCTGAGCCTTGGTCAGACCGTGTTCGGATGCGATCTTGTCGGCGATTTCGTTGGTCGTAGTCATCGGTTTTCCCTCGTTAATCCCTGAACCGTTCCCACCAGAATGCGATTCTGTCACGTTGATGACTATGCCATCCTGCGTATTTCGGCGATTATCCCCATGAAAGCTTCGCTGAACGCTATTTGGCACATCTGGGGCCTTTTGGCAGTTGTGATGTGAATGTGAGCTTCGGCAATGAGCGAGACGCTTCACTCAGCATGCCGGATCGTTCCCATATGAAATCGAGTTCGCTTTGCAGATCTTCGGCCTCGATCTCGTCACGGAGAAATTGCGCCCCAACAAGGTCGCCGTCGTCCGACAGCCCCGATCGTGCGCTGAGCAGGCCGGGAATTCAGCGCACGGCGAAAGCGTCTCGTATCGGCGGATGGATATTCGGCATCTCATCATCCGCCCGTCCCATTCGTCGATTTTATACCTTCCTCGGTCATCGACATGTCTTGAGGACCAGCCCTCCTGTGAGATCTGCTTTGCTCGACGCAGGCTCTCATATTCGCGCGGCGAAACCAGATGGCGCGACCGCACCTGAGCGGGGGATTGCCGGCGGTGAAGACGATCTGCTCGTCGGTGCGCATCCGCAGTACCTCATGGGGCTGGATCAGCGGCCGCGCCGCCATCTGCTTGGAACGTGTTCGCGAGGATCCTCGTGATTGGAAACTGCGGCTGACCTGGTCGACCTCGACCGTTGTCATGCCGCAGCGCCGAGAAATGTATTCGGCGGTTTCGGGATCGTTGATGGCTGCAAAGGAGATCCAGCTGGCGCTTTCGAACCATTTGCTCGACGCGTCGCGGCCCCCATAGGTCTCCCGTAGCTGACCGATCGACTGGTAGATCATCGTCAGTGTGATGCCGTATTTGCGCCCGGCATCGCGCGCTGTCTCGAGAACGCGCATATAGCCAAGCCTTGCCGCTTCATCGAGGAGGAAGAGCGCATGTCCGCTGATCTCTCCATTTCGATTGTAAATGGCATTCAGGAACGAACCGATAATCACACGGGCAAGACCGGAATGCGTCTCGAGCGTCTTGAGATCGATGTTTATGAACACGTCGACCTGCCCTGAGGCGATGTCGTCGGTCGAAAAGGATCTGCCCGACACCAGACCTGCATAATTCGGATAGGACAACCAGTGGGTCTCCTTGATCGCATTGGCATAGACACCGGAGAACGTCTCCGGCGTCATGTTGACGAACGCGGCGACGTTCTCCTTCACGAAGTCCGACAGCGAGCTGTCGTAGATTTCCTGCAGGCGCTTGCGCAGCTGTGGCTCGGGCTCTGCCAGATTAGCCCGCACCTGGCGCAGTGTCTGATCCGTCTCGTCCGTCAGACCTGACAGGCAGACATCGGCAATCATAGCGGTCACCAGCTGCAGCCCGGAGGCGCGGAAGAAGTCATCGCGAACGCCCAAGGCGCGACCACTGTCGCTGACGATCCAGGACGCGACGGCTGCAATATCCTCTTCCTTCGTGCCGCCAAATTTGCCGATCCAGTCGAGCACGTTGAAGCCTGTCTGCGGTCGGTGCGGATCAAGGATGCGGATGCGGCGGCCGGCATTCTCGCGGTGTCTCGACACCTGCGGCGCAACTTCATTAGAGGGGTCGAGGAGAACAAGCGTACCGCCCCATTTGAGGGCGGTCGGGATCGTCACCGACGTCGTCTTGAAACCGCCTGATCCAGCAAACACGATCCCGTGCGACGAGCCGAAGGATCCGTCGAAACACAGAAGTGGGACTTTACCACCCTTGCCCCAGCTTGTCCGGTCATTGGCACTGAACGGCCGGGCCGTTGTCTCATCCTCATCAACGCGGTACCGCTCTCCGACGACAATACCGCCGGTTTCGGGGAAGAGCTTTTCCGCATCGCCAAGTCTCATCCAATCGGCGTCTCCATGAAGAGCGCGTTTGCCGACAATCCGTTTGGGCGCTGGCCGTGCAAAAGCCCCGTTGCCTTTCATGGCAACCCTCGATGCAAAACAGCCGGTCATCAGTGCTCCTGCCGCTCCGACCATCGTGGCGGGATCAAGATAGGAGAGGCTCGACATATTCGACGTCACGTCGGTCGAGATTGCTGCCAGACGCATCGTTTCGCGCAGGACACCGACAAGGATGACAAGAAGGCAACCAAACCCGACCCCCGATCCGACGATCCTGATGTTGATCGACCCGGCTCGCGCAAAGATTGCGATGACACCGATTGCCGCGGCAACAAGATACGGCGATGCGATACCGACGCGCCCGAATAAAAGCTTCGTAGCCTCTGTCTCGCCGAAGCGTGCAAGCCATTGCTCTACGCCCGTCAGACCGATGAATGCCGCCATCATCAGGGTTTGAGGCACAAGGAACGCGGCGAGCCTACCCATCGTCATTGCCGAAGGCCTCCGATCCGATTGCGATCAATCGCGCGCGTTCGTTTTCGTCTAGGTTGATTCGGTGGCGAAGATCGATCAATGCGCCGAGAAGAAGCGCACGTTTTTCGTATCTCAGCCCTGCTTTGACGATCAGGCCGCCAAGTGCGATCTTTTCGCGGGTATCCTTTTTGCGCGCATCTGCCGTCGCTGAACGTGCCATGCGATCAAGCCTCGCCATTGCCGCTCGAAGCCTCGCCAGGCGGGACCGCCGAGGTCGTGTCCTCGCATTGACCTGCTCCTTTCCCCCTTCTGTCCGAAGCACTTCTCGCCGTCCCGCGCCCTGCCCGAAAGTCAGCTGAGATTTCCTCGAACCGCGACTGCAGCACGGTCTCTTCGATATCGAGTTCGCCCAGGCCGGCCTTTAAGGCGAGGCGACCGATCCGTTCGGCTTCGCGCGTCTCCGCAGCCTTGAGCTGGTCCTGGAGCCTGGCGATCTCGTCGCGGATTTTCGAGGATGGCTTTTTCATCCGGCATTCTCCCGTCATTGGAAAGCGGTGGCATGCGCCACAGATTTCCAGACGGACGGGTGCAAGGCACTAGGGTAAATTCTGCAATCGCCATGGGCGATGCTTTGATCAATCATCCGACCGCTCGACGAGAGCGGATCCGGAACGGCGCAATTATACGTCGCTGATGCGACGTTTTGTTTTTGGCGCCCTGGCGGGGCCTCCGCGCTCTTCGACCCGGTGTTTTCAACTGAAAGAAGGAGCGTCGCTCTCGTGGCCGTCCCGCATTTCTCAGTCAGCATCGTCGCCCGCGGCCGCGGTGGGAGTGCGGTCATGTCGGCGGCATACAGGCATTGTGCCAGGATGGAATATGACCGTGAGGCCCGGACCATCGACTACACGCGCAAGCAAGGGCTGCTGCACGAAGAGTTTGTTATCCCCGTCGACGCGCCTGAATGGCTTCGCGCGATGATCGCCGACCGATCCATCTCCGGCGCCTCCGAAGCGTTCTGGAACAAGGTCGAAGGCTTCGAGAAAAGGGCCGACGCGCAATTGGCCAAGGATGTCACAATCGCACTGCCTGTCGAACTGTCGCCTGCTCAAAATATCGAGCTGGTGAGGGAGTTCGTGGCGGCACACATCACGCCAAAAGGCATGGTGGCCGACTGGGTCTTTCATGACGCGCCGGACAATCCGCACGTTCACCTGATGATGACAGTGCGACCGTTGACCGAACACGGTTTCGGCCCAAAGAAGGTTGCGATGGCGGGCCCTGACGGCAAGCCGATCCGCAATGATGCGGGCAAGATCGTCTACGATCTCTGGGCCGGCAATAGTGAGCACTTTAACCTGTTTCGTGATGGCTGGTTTGCCTGCCAGAACCGGCATCTTGCGCGCGCCGGTCTTGACATCCGCATCGATGGTCGGTCGTTCGAAAAGCAGGGGATCGAGCTGGCGCCGACTATCCATCTCGGCGTCGGCGCAAAAGCCATTGAGCGCAAAAGCGATCTCTCCGGTGACGCCGCCTCGCTTGAGAGGGTCGGGATGCAGGACGCGCGGCGTGAGCAGAATGCGCGACGGATCACGAGTAGTCCCGATCTGGTGATCGACATGATTATGCGGGAAAGGAGCGTTTTCGACAGCCACGATGTCGCAAAAATCCTGTATCGCTATACCGCCGATGCCGTGCTGTTCCAGAACCTGATGGCGCGCATCCTGCAGAGCCCACAGATCCTGCGGCTGGACGTCGAGCGGATCGATTTCGCCACGGGGCAACGTCTCCCGGCAAAATACACGAGCCGCGCGATGATCCGGCTTGAAGCCGCAATGACCAACCGGGCGGTGTGGTTGTCGAACCGATCCTCGCATCGTGTTGAAGCTCGTGTTCTCGGCGCAACCTTTGCCCGTCATGACACGCTGTCCGACGAGCAGAAGACTGCCATCCAGCATATTGTGGCAAGCCCCCGAGTTTCCGCCGTGATCGGGCGTGCCGGTGCAGGCAAGACGACGATGATGAAGGCGGCACGAGAGGTCTGGGAGAACAGCGGATACCGCGTTGTCGGTGGTGCTCTTGCAGGCAAGGCAGCGGAAGGCCTCGCTCATGAAGCCGGCATTTCGTCACGCACCTTGTCCTCCTGGGAGTTGCGATGGAACCGACACCGTGACTTGCTCGACGACAAGACGATCTTCGTTCTTGATGAAGCCGGCATGGTGTCATCAAGACAGATGGCCTTTTTCGTGGATATGGTTGTCAGGACAGGCGCAAAGCTTGTCCTGATCGGCGATCCGGAACAATTGCAACCGATCGAGGCGGGTGCCGCTTTCCGCACCATTGCCGATCGTATCGGTTATGCCGAGCTGGACACAATCTATCGACAGCATGATCCGTGGATGCGCGATGCGTCGATGGATCTTGCCCGTGGAGATATCGGTAAGGCGATCGAGACCTATCGGACCAACGGCAGGATCATCGGCGCTGATCTCAAGGCGCAGGCCGTCGAGCATCTCATCGACGACTGGAGCCGTGACTACGATCTGACAAAGACATCATTGATCCTTGCCCATCTTCGCCGCGATGTTCGGCTCCTGAACATGGCCGCTCGCGAAAAGCTCGTTGAAGGCGGCATCATCAAAAACGGTTCGCCGTTTATGACAGCTGACGGCAAGCGCATGTTTTCGGCCGGCGATCAGATCATGTTTCTGCGAAACGAAGCATCGCTGGGCGTCAAGAACGGTACGCTGGCCAAGGTCGTAGAGGCAGGACCGGGTCGCATCGTCGCGGAATTTGGTGAGGGTGTGCGGCGACATCGTATCTCGGTCGAACAGCGCTTTTACAACAGTGTAGACCATGGATACGCCGCCACCGTGCACAAAAGCCAGGGAGCGACCGTTGACACCGTCAAGGTGCTGGCCTCGCTCTCGCTGGACCGCCACCTGACCTATGTGGCGATGACCCGCCATAGAGAAGATCTGCGGGTCTATTACGGCCGGCGATCCATCGACAAAGCCGGTGGGCTCGTCAAAGTCCTTTCCCGCCGAAACGCCAAGGAGACGACACTCGACTATGCGGGCGGGCGGCTCTACGCGCAGTCTCTCCGATTTGCGCAGGCGCGCGGGCTTCATATAGCCAATATCGCGAGAACGCTCCTACGCGACCGTTTGGAATGGACGTTACGACAACGCAGCAAATTTGCCGAACTCACTGGCCGGCTTGCCGCCCTCGGCAAGAGGTTGGGCCTGATGGAGAACGCCCCTGCCCCTCGATCAATGGAGAAGAAACCCTTGGTTTCTGCAACGACGACATTCCCGCAATCCATCGACGACGTGGTAGACAGCAAACTCAATGCTGATCCTGCTCTCGCGCAGCAATGGAACGAGGTGTCGACGCGTTTCTATTCCGTGTTTGCCAACCCGGCAGACGCGTTCAAGACTGTCGATATCGATCGCATGTTGACCGACGACGTCACGGCCAAATCCACAATCGCGCGGATTGTCTGCGAGCCCGAACGGTTCGGTGCCCTCAAGGGTAAGGCAGGTTTGCTTGCGACCCCGAGGGACAAGGCTGATCGTCAACGCGCCCTCAGCAACGTTCAGCCGCTCGCAGACAGTATTTCTGACTTCCTGCGACAGCGCGGCGATGCAGAGCGGCAATACCGGTTAGAGGAGCTCACTGCGCGCCAGCGACATGAGCTGGAAATTCCTGCCCTTTCGACAAGCACAAACAGCGTCCTCGAGCGCGTACGCGATGCGATCGATCGCAACGACCTACCGGCAGGTCTGGGTTATGCGCTCGCAGACAAGCTAGCAAAGGCAGAGCTCGACGAATTTGCCAAGGCTGTCTCCCGACGTTTCGGGGACAGGACCTTTCTGGCAATTGGGGCCAGGGATGTGACCGGCGACGTCTTCCGCCAGATCAGCGCCGGCATGAGCGACACACAGCAGGCTGAGCTGCGACAAGCGTGGCCGGCGATGCGCACCGTTCAGCAGATGGTGGCACATGTGCGAAGCGATGAAGCGTTAAAGGCATCCGAGGCGATGCGTGTAACCCAGTCAAAGGGGCTCTCGTTGAAATGAAACAGCAACCCGCGCTCCCGAACGCCATGCGCCGAGCCCGAAAATATGTGTTCGCCTCGTTTCTCGTTGCGACGGTGATCATAGTTGTTGGAGCCGGCTCGCTGGGTTGCGGGGGATATCGTGTGAACCTGACGCCGAGCGAACCCATTGGTCTGTGGCGCATCGCATCCATGAATGCTCCGCCTCGCGTCGGCGATACATTGTTCGTCTGCATGCCCGACAATGCCATGATGCGGGAAGCACGGTTGCGCGGATATCTCCGCTTCGGCCTATGCGCAGGCCGTACCGCGCCGCTTATCAAGACCGTTGCGGCGCTGACCGGCCAGTTCATCGAGGTTGGAGCCGAGGTCAGGATCGATGGGCGATTGCTTGCACACTCGCGACTATTGGCCGTCGATGGACGGCAGCGGCCGTTAACGCCTTATGCAGGCGGCGAACTCATGGCCGGTGAAGTCTACCTGCACTCGGATTTTCCCGGTTCATTCGATTCTCGCTATTTCGGTCCGCTGCCCATCAAAAACGTACTGGGCCTGGCCCAGGAGGTGTTAACCTATGCGCCGTGATCGCCTCCGCCTGACGGGACTGGTGGGAATTGCCGCTCTTTGCGGATGGATGGGCTGGAATGGGGATGTGCTTCTCCTGCCTTTGTCGATCCTGTTTCCGGCCTTGTGGTCTGGGGCGCGGACACGCTGGCAGGCGGCGTTCATCTCCGCTGGCTATTTTCTGGCGGCTGCGCACGGCCTGCCGCAGGGTGTGGCAAATTTCTACTCGGCCGAGGTCTGGCCGGGCCTGCTGTTGTGGATGGCCGCTTCCTCGATCTTCATCTGCGTGCACGCATTTTGCTGGGCCAATGCGACGGTCAAGGATCGGTCACTGCGATATCTCGGCGCGTGCGCCGTGATGGCTGTACCACCGGCCGGAATACTCGGCTGGGCCAACCCGGTGACTGCGGCCGGCGTACTCTTTCCAGGATGGGGATGGGCTGGTCTGGGAGCGACGCTGATCGGCCTGGCACTGATGGCCACAAGCTATCGTCCCTTCGTAGCAATGATCATGTGCGGGTTCTGGATCTGGTCCGCAACGCATTGGACACCGGCGATCTCACCCTCTGGATGGCAGAGCATCGATCTTCAATTTGGCGCGTCGCTTGGTCGCGAGGGAAGCCTGCAACGAGAACAAGAACTTGTGTCCATGGCAAGACGGCACTCATCAGGAACTGTTGTCATCTTCCCCGAGAGTACGCTCGGATTCTGGACGCCAACCTCACGTCACTTCTGGCAGAAATCACTCGAAGAGACCAACGTCACCGTCATTGCCGGCGCAGCGGTCGTCGATCAGAGCGGTTACGACAATGTGCTGGTGCGGATCACGGCCATGAGTTCCAGTATCATCTACCGTGAGCGCATGCCTGTGCCAGGCGCCATGTGGCAGCCTTGGAGGCGTCTGATGGATGACGCGGGCGGCGCCCGCGCCCATCTTTTCACCAATCCTGTGGTTTCCTTAAGCTCAACCAGACTTGCGCCGCTTATCTGCTACGAACAGCTGCTCGTCTGGCCGATACTGCAATCCATGCTCCATGATCCCGATATCATAGTGGCCGTCGGAAATGGTTGGTGGACCGCCGGTACCTCAATCGTCGCCATCCAGCGCGCGACCACGCGGGCCTGGGCGCTCCTTTTCAACATACCTTTCGTACTGTCCTTCAACACCTGATCGGAGAGACCATGCTCGATGCTGCGCTGATTGCTCACTGTGCTGACCCCAGCCTGACGCCTGCCATCGTGGAGCAGTTCGTTGAGGCGGCCGGATCGGATGATCCGCTGGCTATCACTGTCAGGTGGGGTGACAAGAAAATCCTCCTCACCAAGCCGGCCACCACCGAGGAAGCGCTCGAAATCGTCAGGCAAAACGCAGTCATGGCCACCGTTCGTGTTGGCATTACTCAACTGCCTGTCGGTTACGGTGTCGGCAAGGTCGAGCAACTCGACGGCAAGCTTCTGGACGCCTGCGACAATCTTAGAACCGGAACTGCCATGTTCGCGAAGATCGCACGCATCGTCACCCGATGGTACGGCAATCCGACTGACAAAGCTGTTCTCACCCAACTGTTCGACGATGCAGTTGTCGCCTGGAGAACTGGTGTCTTCAGGAATCAGAAGGTCTTCTCAGCGGCTGATCCTGGGGGGCAAACCTTCCTTGTCGTTGAGCCGAGCGAGAAAATCGATCCTCAGCACGACAACGCTCGCCTATCCCCGGACCATCCCAATGTCGGTGAGAATGCGGAGATAAGAGTGGATCTGTCGCATATCGGTATCGATCCATGAGCAGGCTCCTAGCCGCTCACATTGCCCTCCGGGTCAGGTTTCCATGATATGAGTTCGACAGGGTCAGCACCAAGAGCGTTGGCGATCAGGCCAAGCACAGTGAGCGTGGCACTTTTCTTCCCGCGTTCGATATCGCCGATATAGCGGGAGCTCAGGCCACAGCGATGGGCCAATTCTTCCTGCGACATGTTCATGCCATGACGGGTACGACGCAAGTTGACCGCCATGATCCCGTTGAGATCCATAAGGGAAGCGGAACGCCAATCATAACGATCCGACTAGGAACTATAGTTCCGATTCGACAATCGATATGCTATGGTCGGGCGGTTCTCCAATATTTTTGGTTCGGAACCATGATTGCCGCATCCGAACCTTTCATATCTTTTGCCCTCGTAGCCAGTGGGTTTGACATTTGTCAGCTCGTAGCGCTACGTCAACGGAACCAATAGGCGGCGTTGACCCGCGTTTGCCGGAAGTGGAGCCTCTCTTGAACGTTACAGACAAGGCGACTCTCGAGGCGCTCGTGATCGAAAAGATCCGAGCCCACCGTCGTCAGATCGAGTCCGACCAGCTGGTCTACGACGAATGGGTTCGAGCAAGTGAAGATACTACAGTTTCCGCAATGGTGCTGCAGGCCATGCAGGACGCGTATCTCGCCCGCCAGGATAAGGCCGACCGGCTCCAGGAAGAGCTCTCAGAGCTCATCGATACCCTTGGGTATGTTCCAGCCGTTCCGGAAGACGAAAATGAGCAGGCGGTCAGCACCAACCCCTATCCTTAAGCAGGCCGACCAGTTGCGCCAGGGTTTTGGCGTCGAGTTTTTCGCGGGCGTTGTCCAGGTAATGCTGGATCGTTCTGATATTCAGGCCCGTCAGAGCTGCCATATCTGAAGACGATTTCCCTTTGATCGCCCATTTGACGCACATCTTCTCGCGCGCGGACAAGGTCTGCTTCGGCGCGATCGCCTTTCTGGCGCCGACATGTTCCAGCCGATAATGCACAGCAAGAATGACGCGCAGTCCTTCGATGGGCTTGAAGAGCGGTAGGGTCTCCTCTTTTTTCTTTCCAGAGGCAAACGTCAGCATGATGGTTGAGCAATAGCTGCCTTCAATTGCCATTGTCACACCCGAACGAATCCCGCAGCCGATGGCTTCATCACGGAATTTGCGGAGATCAGTGCCACGCCGATCAACCCAGTCGTCCGCGCTCCATGAAAACATTTCGCGCCGGCGTTTGGCCTCCTCCACGACGGGATCGAGTTTCGCGTATTCCTTCTTGAGATATCTCTCCTGCCAACCCAGCGCATATGAGTTGATGGTCTTGACCTCGGATCCTTCGGTTTGAAGATAGGCGAAATGTTCGTAGCCCCATGACTTGCTGAAGGTCTGTAGAACATTCTCGATCATGCTTTGGTCATCTGCGACATCGATAAGATCAATAAGTGAGCGAGCGCTTCCATTCACAGCTTATTACCCCTCGTCTTTTGGCGGCAGGGTCATCTATCGAGGGCTGCAAGGCCCGGATCAGATGCCGTAGCCATGTGAGTGCGAGGGAGGCCCAAGACTGGGATTCCTCGCCTGAACGACTTAATCAACAGCGGTCGGCCGAAATGCCCTTGGCCATGAGAATGAGAAATATGCGAGCTCTCGACTGAAACCCACCTCTTGGAAAAATAACAGAAACATGACAGGTAATCAATTATTGGATGTGTGCGATGCACAATATCACCATCGCGTCAGTTCAATTCCACTTCTTGAGGGGTGAGCTCGAACCTGGACGAGCGACAATCAACGATAGTCGGACGGGAAAACGATATCCTGATCGACAAGGACATTGAAGCGAAAACCGGGTCTGATCACTAGCGTCGGCTGGGTGTTGAGATTTTTTGAAATGGTCTGCTCTGCCACCCGGCCAAACGTTTCCGCAAAGTTTCGTCTGGCGGCATCCGACGCCGTATCCTGCGTCGCCAAAGAGGAACTCTCTGGTAATGACATATCAATACCGGTACCGATCACGGCCACCAGCGCTGCCGAGCCGAATGTACGCCACAGGTGGCGGTCGACCTTGTCCTTGAAGCCGCCATACCCTTCAGCATCCGTGCCCGCCATGCCGCTGATCTGCAGCGTTGATCCGTTCGGAAAGATCAGATCGGTCCAGACCACCAGCACTCTCTCCTGCCCGAACGAAACTTTGGAATCGTACCGCCCGAAGAGTTTGGCCCCTTGCGGGATCAGGAGGCGGTGTCCGGTGGCGCTATCATAGACGTTCTGGCTCACTTGCGCAGTTATCCGGCCCGGAAGATCCGAATTCAGCCCGGTAATCAGCAGCGCGGGAATAACGGAGCCGCGCTTGAGTTCAAAGCGCGATGTCTGGGAAACAACTCCGTTCGGGAGATACCCGAGATCCTTGATGTCCTGATTGAAGAAATCCTCCTTGGCCGCCTGTGCATTCTGATCGGCACCCACGCCCGGCAACCCGGCCTTCATCGCCGCAGCATAAAGATCACCGGCGCCTTTCGATCCACTTGCTGATGGCGATCCTTGCCGTTCCTGAGTATCGGAACCCTCGCGCACACCGCCAATATTGACGGTCAAGGGTGACTCTAGGGCGGTTGACTGAGCTTGAAGGCGCGCCATTCTTTGCCGCTGTGCTTCCCGGATGATCTGCTCGTCCTGTTCTCTTTTCAGCCGCGCTTTCCACTCCGCCTCCGGTTCCAGCCGGGCGCTTCGACGATCGGGTGTGACTCCGTTGCTTTCCTGCGGCGGCTTCGGCGCCTCTTGACGAGGCTCGATGACGGGGACTGGCTGGAACACTTCGCGCTGCTCCGGTTCGCCGATGATCCCGTCAGTGACACCACGTTTGAGTTGATCACCAAAACTCGTGGCCGGAGCATTGGAGGCTTCGCTTGGATTACCACGTCGATCGAAGGTAATCCCCCGCCAGGAAAGCCCGATGACGATTACCCCGAGCACAGTGGCAACGATGGCTATCACCACAAATACCGGCAATCTGTTTAGGCGCCGCATTGCCGGTTGTTCGGCGCCATTGCCGGCGTTTCCAAGCTGGAGAGACTGTGACACAAGTTATCCTTCTCAGTCGGGATGCAAGATGGAGAGCGGACTTGTCGAAGAAGCGCCTCCTACCGTCACGCGGTAGGTGCGCCCCAAAGAAATGGTCGGCGTGGTGAGGCGGGCGAGGACCTGATCCTCAAAACTGTACAGGGAGTATGAAAGGTCGAGCGGTTTCATTGAGGGGTCGCGGTCATCGGCTACCAGTTTGTAACCCCAACCTCTCAGGGCAGCTTCCAGTGCAATCGCGTATTCCGTGTCGTCCCTGCGCATCCGGATCGATGGTGTCGATTTCGTCGAGACAATTTCAGCAAGACGGCTCGCCATGTCGCCCGCAATGACGCCGGCGGCGGCACCGCTTATCACGGGCGGATCAGAGTGGTTGGTCTTCATGTCATCTATTGTCTGGCAGCCCGAGGCGAAAGCCATGAGAAGCAGTACAGAAGACAAGCTGCGCATAAATCACCTCCCTCGCCGAATGGTGATCTTTTGCTGCCGCCAGCCGACACCGGAGATCAAGACAGCTCGGTCGATAGCGTAATCGACTGTCATCATGTCGTTTTTCATGCGGTAATTCACGACGCGGTTCTCGCCACCGCTTACCACGAAGAGAACAGGTGCATCCTGACCGGTGATCGATTTCGGGAATTGGATGTAGGTCTTTTCCCCATCGGAGTAGACGCGTTTGGGCCTCCATGAGGCGCTCCCGCTGAGCGAATATGAAAAGTTCAGCGTTTCTGGTGTACCTGCCGGTCCGCCGGCCTCGAGGCGCGCATTGATATCCGACAGCTTTGTTGATGTGTCCTGCGGATACTCGAACCCTACACGCGCCATGTATTGGCTCGGATGGGATTTTAGCTGGATGTGATAGGTGCGCCGGGAGGTCGTTACGACCATCGAGGTGACCAGTCCGGCTTCTGAAGGCTTGACGATCAGGTGGATTGCCTGACCACCGCTGGTGCCTGAGGTCGCCGGTTCGATCTTCCAGCGGACCGTGTCACCGACGAGCACATCGCGAATGATTTCACCGCCCTGAAGTTCGATATCGCAGACCTGCAATGGCGAGCAGACGACGGAGGGCTGTGTTTCTCCATAAAGGAAAATAACTTTCCCGTCGGCCCCGGTGGTCACAATACCGGGCGAGCTGCGCCACTGGCTCGATATGCCTGTCGCTTTGGCTTCGTTGCGGTTCAAGCTCTGTCCCAAGGCGCTCTCGGCCAGCATCAAGCAGGCGAGGCCGGCGATGGCAGCGATCAATCCTTTTCCGTTCATCAAATCCCCCTGTTTCTAAAGCTGTGCTGTCCACTCGAAATCCTGGACATACAGACCGATCGGGTTGAGCCGAATGGTGGCCTCGTCCAGTGGCGCCGTAAGCGCGACTGTGGCGATGCCACGGAAGCGACGGGTGCCGGTCTCCTTGCCCTTTCGGTCGCGCTCGTATTCGGTCCAGTCGATCTGATAAGTCTGGCTTGAGAGCGCGACGATGTTGGTCGCCTCTATGGCGACCGTCGCATTTTTAGCGCGCTCGAAGGGTGAATTGCCCCTGAACCAGGCATTGATCTTCTGGGTGGCAGGATCGGATGCGCGCAACAACGCATAGGTCCGATCGACATATTGTTTCTGTACCACCGCATCGGGCGTGATCGAACGAAAGCTCGCAACGAAGTTTGCAAGTGTCGCGCGGACAACCCGCGCATCGGCATATTCGATCTGCTCGGGGAAACCTGCGTTGACAGAATTTCCCAGCCTGTCCACTTCTACAATGTAGGGGACAAGCTTCACCTGCGTGCTCAGATAGATCGCATAGGTAAAACCTATGACCGCCATGATCAGCGCGACGATGCCGACGCTCCGCCAGGCACGTGCAGCCTGCACGTAGGATCCATATCTCTCCGTCCACTCCTGCCGCGCGGCAAGATACGGATTTTCCGGGGCACACTCAGCCGCCATTGATATTTCCCTTCCTGTCGCTACTTGACTTTCATCTCAGGCGGCAAAACTTTTCCCGTTTGGCCAGTTCTTCTGCCGTCGAGCTTTGCGTTGGCGAGCCCGAGAAGCGACCCGGCGTAGGCGCCAGGCGAGCCGATCGCCTTTTCTTTGGCCGCGGAGCCTGTCGCCGACATGCCCGATCCAAACGCTGTCTCGATGCCTTTCAGAGCTGCGCCCGCAGTTGAAGAACCTGCAGCTCGGGCCGATTGTGTTGCCGCAGCGCCTGCGCGTCCCGAGTTGACGGCCAGCATGGCGGAGCCAGCGGCAAATGAGGCTACTTGACCGCCATGACGAATGGTTTCCATGCCGCCGGTGACCGACGCGCCCTGAACGACACCCTGAATGATGGTGGGGACATACATCGCGACAACGAACACTACGACCGCAATGCCGGCGATCGCGAGTGCGGTTTGAAACTCGTCTCCGACGTCTGTTCTATTGGCCAAACCAATGAGCACTTCCGATCCTATGCGAGAGATCATGACCAGGGCCATCAGCTTCATTCCGATTGAAAAGGCATAGACCAGATAACGGATCGCGAAATCCTTCGTGAATGAGGATCCACCCAACCCAAGCATGATCATCCCGGCAAGGAGGCCGAGATACATCTCGACCATGACGGACACAAAGATGGCTGCAACAAGTGCAAAGGCAATGATGGTGACCACCATTGCAAAGGCTGCCGAGATCGCAAGCGCGTTATCCTCGAACAGGCCGAATTGGACCTTCTCCGACATTTTCGTCGCAACGGTCAGGCCGGCATTGAAAACGTCGGCTGGAGATGCCGTTCCTCCGCCCGCGCCGATCTGGAAGAGGCTATCAACGATCGCTTTGGCAAATGTCGGCCCCTCGGATAAGACGAAGGCGAAAAAGCCAACAAACATGATCCGCCGAACCAATTCCGCAAACCAACTGTCGAGCGATGCTGCTTGCAGCGCGAGCCATACCGCAGCTATACCGATTTCGATCCCAGCCAATATCCAGAACAGCGATCGCGCCGCATCAAGGACGGTAGTCTCCCATCCTTTCGACGCGTTCGTGATCTCGTCTTGAAGAGCAGTAAGGACTGAGCCATCCTGAGCCAAAGCAGATTGGGCAGTCAGTGCGACAATCGCGACAAGGATTGCGGCTGCCTGAGATCTGGTGATTTCTGGTTTCATTGTTTACCAATCGATTGTCATCTTTTGCCCACCGGTTGTTGGAGGCCGTTGCGGTCGTTTGGAGAAACACCCGGTGTCGCGTGTTACCAGATGGTCCGAGGCGAAAAACTAGCCCCCCGCAACCCGCGAAAATGACAGCAGACGCTGCGGCGGCACGCTATGATCTCACCACTCAACCCTCATTTTCTCGCCTCCAGAGGTAGGTGGTGCCGTCGCGTTAAAGAACTTCTCGCGACGCGCCTGAGCGAGGTCTCTGTCGGACTGTTCGGTCTGCAGCCAAGTGCCCATAAGGGTCATCTGTTGGGAGACCAGGCCGCGCAGCTTCTGCATCTGCGCCACCTGCTGGCTGGCGATTTGATGACCGACCTGCAACGCACGCATTTGGCCATCAGCGGATTCCGACATGCTGCGCAGCGCACTCATCGTGCTTTCCTCGCTGTCGAACTGGTCAGCGGTCAGGCTGGCTGCCTTGAGCGTGCTGGCGATGGTGTCGCGGTTCGTGTCCGACCATGTTTGATAGCTCGTCGAGAAAGTTTCCGCGCTCGGAAGGTCGGCTTTCAGATCTGCGTAGCTTTTGAAACGTTGGGCCAGCACATCGTCTGCATTGCCCATCGAAAACGAAATGCCCTGCCCTTGGTTTACGATATCGCGCAGACGATTGAGGTCATTCTCCACCTGCCCCCAGATGTGGCTGGGGAGTTGCGCCGTGTTTTGCAGCATGTTCTGGTAGATGTTCAGCTGGTTCTGGATCTGCTCTGCAAGTTGGCTGATCTGGGTGAGCTGGTTGTCGACCTGCCGCCCGGAACTGGTCAGGAGATCGACAAGCTGCGCATTGTTGGCGAGCTGGGTCCATTCGGTCGCGGCGCCGGTCACCGCGCCAGCATAGAGTGGCAATGTCGGTATCAGCGTGATGGCCCCGGCGATGACGATAGCGGTCATACGCTTCCGCGGCTCAACTTGAAAGCGCATGTTCCACTCCCCTTGTTTCAAGCCATTTGGCCGGCCATTGATTGCCGTGTTCCAAATGCAATGCGCGAATGCGCTTGAGGTCCTCCTTTCCTGAAGCCCCAACGAAACTCAGCGCAATCGGCCCTAGCGACATGTCGAACAGGCGCCGACCTTCCGGTGTCGCAACATAGTATTCGCGCTTGGGGATTCCGGAGGCGACGATTTCGATCTGCCTCTCGTTAAAGCCGAGCCGTTCATAGAATTCCCGGCTCCCTGGCTCTCGCGCAGTTCCGTTCGGCAAGCATATCTTTGTCGGGCAGGATTCTTTCAGGACATCGATAATGCCGGATCGCTCGGCGTCCGAGATCGACTGGGTTGCCAAAACAACGGCACAATTGGCCTTGCGTAAAACTTTCAACCACTCGCGGATTTTGTCGCGGAACACCGGATGGCCGAGCATCAGCCAGGCCTCATCGAGTACAATCAGGCTCGGAGACCCGTCCAGCCGCTTTTCTATCCGGCGAAACAGATAGGTCAGAACTGGAACGAGGCTCCGTTCGCCCAGGTTCATCAATTCCTCGATTTCGAAGCACTGCAATGAGCGCAACGTTAGCCCGTCATCCTCGGCATCGAGCAACTGTCCCATCGGGCCATCGACCGTATAGTGATGCAGCGCCTCCTTGATTTCGCGCATTTGCACGCCGCTGACGAAGTCTGATAATGATCGACCGGATGCCTTGGCCATCAGGCCGATCTGCCGGGAGATGGCGTTACGATGATCGGGTGTGACGACCACACCCTGCAGCGCGACCAGCATTTCGATCCATTCGCTCGCCCAGGCGCGGTCTCCTTGCGTGGACAGATCAAACAGCGGGCAGAACGCAAGCGCCCTCCCCTTCTCGTCATCAGTTCCGATCTCGTAGTGCTCGCCGCCGCAGGCCAGTGTCAGCGGCAGCAATGAATTGCCTTTGTCGAAGGCGAAGATTTGGGCAAATTCGTAGCGACTGAATTGCGCGACGATCAGCGCCAGCAGGGTGGACTTACCTGAACCGCTCGGACCAAAGATCAGTGTGTGTCCGACATCATCAACATGCAGGTTCAATCGGAAAGGTGTCGAACCGCTGGCGACCTGCATGAGAGGTGGAGACCCCGGCGGATAAAAGGGGCATGGCGCCACCGCGCTGCCGGACCAGACAGAATTCAATGGAATGAGGTCGGCCAGGTTGCTGGTATTGATAAGCGGCTCGCGGATGTTGGCGTACCAGTTTCCGGGAAGACTGCCGAGGAAAGCGTCGGTCGCATTCAGTGTTTCGATCCGCGCTCCGAAACCTTCTGCCTGGATCAGCCGGCGAATGGCCTCTGCCTTTTCCTGAAGGGCTGAGGCATTTTGATCGAAGAGAAGGACGACTGGTGTGTAATATCCATACGCGATCAATTGGGATGATGCCTGGGCAATCGCATCCTCGGTTTCGGCGACCATGGTCATCGCATCCTGATCGACCGAGCGGCTTTGTGTCTGGAAAAGTTGGTCAAAGAACGGGCGGACCTTTTGCTGCCACTTCTTGCGTGTCCGCTCGAGCCTCTGCCGGGCCTCTTCAGCATCGAGAAATATGAAGCGAGATGACCAGCGATAGGTCAGCGGCATTTGGTCGAGGCTGTTCAAAATGCCGGGCCAGCTTTCAGCCGGTAGCCCGTCAATCGCAACGACACCGAGAAAGCGATTTTCGATCCTGGGCGTCAATCCGTGCTCAAGTTCGGCAGTCGCCAGCCAGTCCAAATACATCGGAACTTCGGGCAATCGAACCGGGTGGCTTTCGCCCGTGATGCAAAAGCGTATGAACTGTAGAAGATCGTCGTATCGGGCGGTTTTTTCACCGCCCCGCTCGGCAACGGACCGTGTGTGCATGCGCGTAATCGAGATAGTACTGGCAAGATATTGCTCAATTTCGCGGATGCTATTTTGAAACAGGAGAAGCACCGTGTCCGCATAGGATTGGTTGCGGCTGTCACGGTCGGAATAGAGGTATTTCCTGAAGGCCGTCTTTTTGGGCTCGAGCGGTCGATAGGTGAGAATGAGCGCATGCTTGCTTTCGAAATGCCCTTGCTCGCGGCCGAAATGGGCCCGCCGTTCCGCCTCTATCGCGCGCGTGACAGGGTCCGGGAAATGATTCCGCTCTTCAGTGGGGTAATCGATTGTCGGTATCCGGATCGCTTCGACCTGGATTATCCAGCCGCTACCAAGCCGCGAAAGGATCGCGTTGATCTGCCGGGAAAGTTCGTTGCGCTCGCTGTCTGTCGCACTTTCACTGTCAGGCCCGGCGAAATACCAGCCGGCCATCAGACTCCCGTCTTTCAGAAGCAGGACGCCATCATCGACGAGGCCGGCATAAGGGACAAGATCCGCAAACGATGGCCCGCTGTTTTGGAAACGCTTTAGTGCTGTCATGGCCACATCCTCAGAAAGTTCGCCATGGTGACGATGTTGCCCGGTAATACGGTTTATAGGAAATGTGGCGCAGATAGACTCTTCGCATCACAGGATCGGCCTTGGCCATCATGCGAAGTGCGCCAACAATGGCAATCCAGACGACGGCGCCGAGAACGGCCGAATATGGGGTCAGGACCACGAAGATCAGGATCACCGCGATGAGGCCCGTAAGCAGAACAAGCTCCCGGTCCGCGCCAAGCAGTAGGTTCGGGCGTGACAACGCGCGGTGAATGCGATTTCGGGCGAGGCCGGAAAGATGATTAGGCATCGCCGGCGTCCTTTGTTGCGAGGTATGAAGCGGGCGCAAGGTCTTCCGGCACGCCGACCGATGCGCCCGTTGCTCCGAAAAGCCCGACAACGGTTGTGGCACCGAGCAGTATGCCGGCAACAAGCACGACATAAATGAGCCGCCGCGCGAAATCATTCAGCTCGCCGCCAAAAATCAGCATCCCACCTGCAATGGCGACAGCCGCCAGCGCGATGTATCCGGCGACGGGTCCGGTAATGGATTCCTGGATCTGTTCGAGTGGCCCCTCCCAGGGCAGGCTGCCACCGGAACTTGCCAGTACTGGTGCCGCCGAGACGAGCATGGCTGCCACTGATGACGGCACGACTACCTTTCTAGGCAACATTGCGGGCCTCCTGCTCTTCCATTGGCGCGTCACACTGGATGTCGTATTGGCCGTGCGCAAATCGTTCGACATGGATGACATCCCGAACCCGGCGGCCCCGCGGTGTCCGTTCGATCGAGACGATGAGGTCGACGGCGTCACCAATCACGTCAGGCATCGGCTGTTGGCTTGCCTCGCCGGTCAATTGCTCGAGACGTCTCAGTGCGGATGCCGCGGTGTTGGAGTGGATCGTCGCCAGCCCGCCCGGGTGGCCGGTGTTCCAGGCTTTGAGCAATGTGAGAGCCGCGCCGTCGCGAACCTCGCCAACGATGATGCGATCCGGTCGCAGGCGCATAGTACTCTTGAGGAGCCTCGGCATGTCGATCGTATCGCTGGTGTGCAGGAGAACTGCGTTTTCGGCGACGCATTGTATTTCCGCTGTATCCTCGAGAATAACCAGCCGGTCCAGTGGCGCATTCTTGACGATCTCATCGATCACGGTATTGGCAAGCGTCGTCTTTCCTGACCCGGTTCCACCCGAAATGATAATGTTGAGACGCGACGCAATCGCATTCCTGATCGTTCGCGCCTGGGCCAAAGACATCACGCCGGTGCGCACGTAATCATCCAATGGGATCAGTCGAGACGCCCTGCGCCGGATGGTGAATGCAGGCCGGGCCACGATGGGAGGCAATAGCCCCTCAAACCTATGTCCGCCGATGGGGAGCTCACCAGAAATGATAGGCTGATCGGAACCGACTTCCGACCCCAATGCATGGGCAACCGTACCGATGACCACTTCGGCGGCAGCCGACGACATGTCCCCGACCGCCGCGACGCCGTGCTCAAGCCGTTCGATAAAAAGTTTGCCATCCGGGTTGAGCATGATTTCGACGACGCTCGCGTCATCTAGTGCTGCGCAAAGTTCGTCGCCAAGGGCTTCTTGGAGTTTGCGCAGCAGTCTCGGGTGAGAGCGAAGCTGTGTCATCCCTTTTCCTCCTCACGCTGCCTTGCTGGGTGATTTGGAAAAATCTGACTGATACCCTGACGGGCGCAGCCTGGAAAACTGGTGTTCCGTCGCCGCCAGGATCCCGGCTACGGCCGTAGTGACACCGATTTTTCTTGGTTGTCCAAGGCGCTCCAAGTGCCAGCCGACGCGGTTGAGGATACGCTCAAAGCGAAGATCGGTTACTGTGACGATTTCTTTGTAACCATGCGCCAGCGACCATTCGATGATTCCGGCGAACATCATCAAAGTTATTTCGTGTACTGCCCCTTGGCCCCTCCCCTCATCACAACCGGTATCGACGCAGAAACGCGAGCTTTCGATCATTTCCGGATGGGCGTTGAGAGTGCCGCCTTCAATGAGTATGGGGAAGATATCTCGGACCATCGTCGAGCCGGCAGCTGGCAAGAGGCGGGCACATGCCAGCACACGGTCCCCACCTGCTATGCACAGAATGTATGTCGGCTGAAGTTCGTCAAAGCGGTCTATCTCAAGTCCGTCTTCCACCATCACGTCCCAACCGAGGCGAGCGGAGAAAACTTTCGCTCGCAGTTTGTGATGCTCTCGTAAAAGGACCGCTTCGCGTGGGTCTTGGCGCGTTGAGATAGCGATGATTTGCATATTGAAATCCCCTCGGCGGTTTCGTCTCAGAGAAGGTCAACACGAAGGGATCATGTCTGTGAATTGCAGAATTCTGTATGGCTGAGTCGGGTGAGTCGCAGCGCGGTGTCATCTTTTGCCGCCGGTAGCGGACTTGCGAACAGATTTCGGAGTCAGAGTTTACCCTAGAACGAACAGAGACCGTATCACATGCATAATCTCTGCTAACCGATTGATAAAAAGGTGAAAAGATCTTCGAAGATCACGGTTATGTTCTCCGCAGGGTGGGCCGGCGTTAAGTTCCTGTTAACCTTAAACTCCTTGTCACATCCACGAAATCAGCGATAATAACGGTTATAGGGTGCTGATGACCCTGAAATCGTTATCTGGATGTTTTCTGACA
>NZ_CP030833.1 GCF_003597675.1 Neorhizobium sp. NCHU2750
ATGAACCACAACGACGAATCACTTATTCGCGACGACGACCTGCGCGCCCAGCTTGAGGCGCAGCGGGGCAAGTCGCCCGTGTTCGACGTTTACGTGCGCAGCCTCATCAGCACGCAGATCAAGCGGGATGAGAAAAAGGCCGCCGACGAAGCCAAAGCCGCCAAGCTTGCCGCCATGCCGCGCGAGAAGCGCCGCCGGGCGATTTTCCGTGAGGTTATCGAGAACGAAGGGCCATCGCCGGATAACCTGCGGTACATGCCCACGCCTTTGGCGATTTGTGGCCTGCCCTACAAAGCCCTGCCGGAGGGCGTGACCGAGTTCGAACGCACCCAAGGACGCATGGCCGTTACCGTGACCGCAGGCAAGCTCCGCTCGCCCGATGGCCGCAAGGTGCAGCAGCCTGTGCCTTATGGCCCGAAGGCACGCCTCATCATGGCGCACCTGTCAACCGAAGCCTTGCGCAACAACTCGCCCATCGTGGAAACCTCCGAAACCCTGTCCGCCTTCATGCGCGACATGGGGTTCGAGCCGCGCGGCGGGAAGAATGGCAATATTGAGCCGTTCAAAGAGCAGCTTCGCGCTCTCGCAGCCTGCCGCATGGAAATCAGCACGTGGGACGGCAAGCGTTCCGGCCAGATTGACGTCAAGCCGTTGCAGAAGGTCGAGCTATGGTTCCCCGACCACGACCACCAGAAATCCCTTTGGCCAACCACCATCGCGTTTTCCGGTGACTTCTACAACGAACTCAAGAACCACGCCCTGCCCATCGACGTGCGCGTGTTGCGCGCCCTTTCCAATTCGGCTCGTCGTCTCGACCTGATGTTGTGGGTTACTTACCGCATCACGCGCCTGCAAACGCGCCTTGTTCTCGACTGGCAACCGCTCAAGAGCCAGTTCGGGGAGGATTATACCCGAGATCGCGACTTCAAGGCCGCGCTGGTGCAGGACTTGGCAGCTCTGAAAGACATTTTCCCGAAGCTGCCGGTGAAGCTCACCGAGCGGGGGCTGGAGATGGAAGCGGCCGACGCTTCGGCCCTTGCTATCCCCAAACGCGCCCTCAAAGCCTAACCCCCTAAAAATCAGGTAGTGAAACGCTGAAAAGCGTGTCTTTTTGCGTATTTAGCTACGCTGATTAAGTCGCGCTCAGTGGATAACTTTTTGCAGCTTTTTCAGGTATCTAGACCCCCTCCTACGCTGATTAGGTCGCGCCCCTACGCTGATTAGGTCGCGCTTTCGCCCCCAGCTACGCTGATTAGGTCGCGCCCCTACGCTGATTAGGTCGCGCAATCCACGCTGATTAGGTCGCGCCTATATATAGAACAGAAAGATTCAGAAAGGTTTTTACAGAAAGCTTCTCTACAGAAACCCTTTTACAGAATAACAGAAAGAGGCTTTTTCAAATTTTGGAAAAGGGATTTTGGAGACACAAACGCAGGCGGCAAATAAGGGCCTCTGAGGCGTTTCTTTCTTCCTGATGACCCGACACTAGGAAAAACATCGAAACCCATCTCACAGCCCTCCTATGAGGTTGTGAGGGCATGGTAGGCGCTGGGCGATGCCCAGCGGCCTAACCCTTGACGGTCATCGGCTCCTCAGCCTGTACCGTGTGATGAAGTGAATCATTCTTTTGCGGCCATGGCAATGGCCGGGTTGGTGGCTGATCGTGCAGCGCCGCCATGATCGCAACGACCTCGGCGGTGGTTGGTGCATGGATCTCGTAATCCGCCGTCTTCACGGATGAGCCGCGCCCCCAAAAGGCAGCGCCGCGTGCCGCGCACGCTTTCAGACAATCGACCAACCAATCCTGCATTTCCAGCGCCTCCATGTCGTTCCGAAGCTTGTAGGCGGCAAATGGTTGTCACCGCAAAGCACAGGCTCGGACACAGGGTAGGGTGGCATGGGGAGTGTTGAATGCGAACGCAGGATTCGGGAACCGAATCACGCAGGAGCATGGTGCAACTCATGTTGAGTGCGAAAATCAGGCCTAACCCTTGTTCAAATACCTTCGGGGGTATGGGGGCAGACAGCCCCCATTCAAGAAAATCACGGCGTTAATAATACACCAACCTTGGCGATTGACTGCCGCAGGCTGCTTTGTAAGCTACGATTGTAGAGGGCAATTGGGGAATACTATGGGTAAGTTGGTTATTGGCACCGGCATGATGCTGGTCGGGGTATTTATGTGTTTCACGGTCGTGCTGGCTATTCCGGGAACGATCATGGCCTTTATCGGCGGCGGCATGATGTTCGCCGGGTTCGCCTCAGTCACCAAGTCCACCGTTAAGGGGGGTATGGCGGCCGGGAAGATCGCCCGCGACATGAGGGCGAACCGCGAAGATACGACACTCATCGAGGCGCAGCCTGTTGAGGCTCACCGCAGCGTGGCGGATGAAATCGCCAAGCTTGCCGATCTGCTTAACGCAGGACACCTGACGCAAGCCGAATTCGATCAGCGTAAGGGCCAGCTTCTCAGCCAAGCTTGAGCAGCCCGCCGCTGGTATCGAAGGCCTTCGCCGACTCCATACGGTCGGCGAACTCGGCATAGCCGTAGGCCTTCACCACGCGGGCAGGGGAGTGCCCCTGCGCTATTGTCAGGGTCAGGTCGCGGAAGGCCTCGCCGGTCAGTTCGTGTGGGAACACGAGCGGCTTGCGTTGGCCGTCAATCAGGCCGTGCCGCTCGTCCAACTGCTTGGACAGGTTCAGGGCTTGCTCGCCGCTGATGCCCATAAACTGCCGCACGAGGCTGTTTTGCAGGAATCCGTCAGGGTTCTTGTAATGCTCTGCGAGCTGCCCGAAATTTTGCGCAAACATCCAGAGCCGCACGCCGTAACCGCGCCCCATGTCGAGGGCGGTTTCCAGCAGGTCAAGGCGATGGAGCTTGGGCATTTCATCGAGGAAGAACGTCACGACCGGCGCGTTACGGTCGGGTTCATCCCGGCACAGCGCATAGATGGTCTGTCCTATGAGCGCGCGGAAGAACGAGGTGTATTGCTTCAGCTCCTTTAGGCTGATGCAGATATAGAGGGTCGCCTTGTCCCGGCGCAGCGTCATAGGGTCGAAGGTCGAGCGGGCGCTCAGCTCCTCGATGCGCGGGGCCTGCCACGTGTCGATGTGCGTGCGCGCCGTGTCCGTGACGCTTTCGCGCACCTTGGGCGGCATCGAGCGCACGGCCTTGGCCGTGCGTTCCAGCTTTTTGACGCCGGATTGGGCGAGGTGGTTGAGCCACAGCTCCAACTCACTCCCCGCAATCCCGGTATCGGCGCCGTCAGGCGCCATGGGTTCGAGATACAGGCGATCAAAAATTGCCGACAGGGTACGGTCGTCCTTCTCGAACAATGCCGTGTCGAGAATGGCGTCAGCCAACAAATCAAGGCCGCGCTTGTCCCAATAATCCTTTTTGCCGACTTCCTGCGGCACCATCAGCAGATCCACGAGGCTTTTGGCATCTTCGTAGGCATCAGCCAGCGGCTCCGCGCGCACGGTATCGAGCGGGTTGAAATGGATGGAGTTGGCCGGATCGGAGGGTGCGAACCTATAGACCGGCCCGACATTACGGGCGCGCCAGACGGCCGTCTGGTCGAACAGCTCGCCCTTGATGTCGAGGACGACTGCGCCGCCGTCCATGGTCAGGAGGTTGCGCATGACCGTCTGGCTCTTGCCCTGACCGGGAGGGCCGAAGGTGATGAGGCTTTCGTTCTGGTCATACAGGAGTTCGGATTCCGAACCCTCTATGCGGCCCAAACGTAGCACCGAAGGGCGCGGAGGTTGATGCCTGCATAGCGCCGTGGCGGCCTCCTCTGGTGCCATCCATGTGGCGCCGGTGACAAGCAGCCGTTTCAAGGTGGCGCGCTCTTCTGCGGTCATAAGGCGAGAGGTGAGGGCATCCCGCAACGCCTGTTGCAGGCGTTCGGTCGCTTCGCCGGTCGGGCCGAGGTGGCCCTCGATCAAGGTCGTTAGGGTGCGGCGTAGTTCGGCCAACAGGTCGGCCGACTTGAACGGGCCGTCTGTGACCATCAGGCCCTTGCCCTCATTCCAGACAATCGGCGTAAAGATCGCCAGCCGCTCGCGGCGGTCAATCTGCCCCACGGCCGCCAATAGGTCGGTCAGGCGAAGGGTGGCTCGTTCGGCCTCCGTCATGTCGCGCAAAGTGCGCCGGAACGCGGCGCCTTTGAGCGCCAGCTCCGCCGAGGCTTGCAGATAGTCACGCTCCATCGATCCTGCCGCCTTGAGGAGGTAATCCTCGTCACCAGCGCGCCGGTCGAGGTGGGCGTGTTTGTCAGAGATGGTTCGGGCAAGCCGGAAGAAGCTGACCTCTTTCAGGAGGTCGGGCGTCAGCTCTGCAATCGTCAGGCTGACGGCGTTCAGCTCGTTGGCGTGGAACGCCTCGATTTCCGCCAGCCGATTGCCCGCCGCGGCGGGAGCGGGCGCAGGTTTGGCCGCGGAGACTGGTAAGGCGGGACGCGCTCGCGAGCGGGCCAAAGCCCCGCCGACGCCGCCGCTTACGGAATAAGCGTAACCGCCCAGAAAGATGGCGCCGAAGAACGCCGCTAAAATCAGATAATCCATCAACACCCCCATGCCCAAGGTGAAGGTAGCCGGAGGGAAACAGGTAGGCAATGCAACAGGCAGTGGTGGGTGAAGCAACGCCGCAGCGGTGGCCGGGAGATACCGCGCCCTTGCCCGGCCCATGACGTTGCCATGGTCACGGGCGGCAGGCGCTTGCGGTTTCTAATGAAGGCTTGTAGCTTGGCGGCATTGTTAGGGCGCACTTATGGGTTTCGTTCCGAAACCCGCGCCCACCACCGTCTGGGGCGTTGAGTGGCAATCTATAGCCTGAACCACAAGCCGGTCGGCAAAAGCACGCAGGAGCGGCCGTACACGACCGGTGCCCACGTGAATTACATCACCCGTGAAAAGGCTCTAGGCCGTCTCGACGGCGCCCGCTTGCCCGTGGACAAGGACGGCGCCCGCGACTTCTTCAACAGGGCCGAGGACGGCAGCCGCGCCAATGGGCGCGTTGCGGACAAGCTCATGCTGGCGCTGCCCAAGGAGCTGACACCCGAGCAGCGCCACGAGCTGGTGCGTGGCTTCGCCGAGGACGTGACAGGTGGCAAGGCGCCATGGCTGGCCGCCCATCACGACAAGGGCAGGGATGCCAGCAACCCTCACTGCCACCTTGTCCTACGTGACCAAGACCCGACCACCGGCAAGCGTGTGTTCGGGATGAGCGAACGCGGTTCTACCCAGCGCCTGCGCGAGAAATGGCAAGACCATGCCAACCGCGCTCTAGAGCGCGCAGGACGGCCGGAGCGCATCGACGCCCGCACCCTGAAGGCGCAGGGTATCGACCGCGAGCCGCAAATCCATGAAGGGCCGCGCAACCGCGCAGCTTCTGAAAACGGCCGCAGGCCCGTGTCACGGCCGCGCAATTTTCGGAACCGGCCGGGAGCCAAAGTTCCCAACCGACGCGTTGATTACCCCTCAATTGATAAGGGCCGAACGCGGGCCGAGTATAACCGTGAGCGGCCGACTGAGCGCGATTATTGGAACGAGCTGGACGCTCACCGCCAACAGGAGGAGCTGGACGGCTTGCGCCGCCTGCACCTCCCTCCGGACGGACGGCGCGACGAGCCGCCGCCCCGGTCGTTTGGCGACAAGCTCAAGGCCTTCCGCGCGCAAAAGGAGGCCGACAAGGGTTTGCCCATGCCGTCGGCCAAAACACCCGTACAACAGGGCTTGCCATTGAAAGAGTTTCTGGCGAAAAGTAGGGGCAGGCCTTCCGATCGCGCGCCGCCTCTGCGGCCCACGCGGAAGGGCAGGGACGACGACCGCGAGCGGTAGGGGTGGCATGTCAGTCGACGAGCGCGACCTCGCTATGAGCGAGGACGAACTGGCAAGAGCACGGTTTGCGGAACGCAACAGCCGTAGCCGTCTCAATGACACGATGCGCCAATCGTTCCTGTCGCCAAAGCGCGCCATGAACCGCATCCAGAAGGCCCGCGCCAAACACGGTGACAAGACCGTTTTCGACAAGCTCCGTGACCCTAAGAGCCGCGCCTATGGGCGGCGCCCCGGCAGTCTGCTGTCACGGGGTGGCCTGCGCGGCGGTGCCCGCCGCAAGCGACACGAGGCCTTGCTGGCGCGCCGTCGCCTGCCCGAGCAGCTTCTCGACCATGAAAACAGCGCTGGACGCCTGCGCGGCGCCGAGCGGGGCCACAAGGAGGCCCGCGACCGGTATCGGCCGCCAGCGGGCGGCGGCCCGAAACAATCGTTCCTGTCTCGCCTCATCAACCGTCCCTCTCCTGACGCCGTGCCTGCGCCTCATAATCATGCCGGAAAGGGATTCTCCCTGAAGGAAGCTCTTGCCAAGCGAGCGCAACGGTCGGCCGAGAGACCGACCTCGAAACCGCGCCCAAAAGGCCGGGATTTTGAGCGAGAGCGCTAAAGCGTCCAACGCACCACGAGGGCCTGCGAGGTGCGCCCATCTGGGTGCTGGCGTTTCTCCCATTCCACGCCAAACCCTTCCGCCCGCAGGGCTTCGGCCGTGGCCTTCGCCGCGACCGTCTGCGACACGTCAACGGCCTTCTCGGGCGCCACGGTGATGTGGGTGAATCCGTTCCCAGCCGCGTCAGAGATCCGCGTCTTTACGGCCGACAGGTCAAGCAGTTTCTCCGCTTCGCGTTCGAGCGCCTGCCGGGTCATTTCCTTGACCCGCTCCAAAATGGTGCCCGTCATGCCGCCGCCCCCTGTTGGGTGGTGCTGGCAAAGCGGCGCCCCAAATAGGTGTCTGTGACATCGAGGCGGCCGTGTCCCAGCTCATGCGATACCTCCAAACGCGCGGCGCGGTCGCGCGCCGCCTGCGCGGGTGTCATGCGGTCAACGGTTGGGCCGCCGGCGGCAGGGCATGACCAGCCCGTGAGCTGCTTATAGCGCCACTGCGCATAGGCATGGCGGTAGCCGTGGGCATTCCCGATGCCCGCCTTGAGGAGCTGGTTTTCGTAGGCCTTCACAGCCTGAAAATAGTTCCTCCCCTCCCCTATCAGCGACCCGTCGCCCACCAGCTCGCGCACCTCGTCGAGGAGAGCGCGTTGCTTGTCGTGCGTGATCGGAATTTCGCGATACCGGCCGCCTTTGCACCAGCTCGCCTTCAGGGCGAGGCGGTCGCCTTTGTCAGCCAGTCCCGGCCGGAGCTTCAACGCCTCCTCACGCCGCAGGCCGAACGCGGCCTCGAGCTTTAGGGCAAGGCGCACCCGCGCGTCACCTACGCGCTCAAGTGCCGCGCCCTCGAGGCGCTTGGCCTTATTGCCGGAGAACCGGCCGCGTTCCGCGAGGCCGAACGTGTCATTCGCCTTCGGCAGGAGGCCCGTCTTGCCGACCTGGTGCGCCCACCAGCGCAGCCACGTCAGGCGGTTTCGTATGGTTTGGTCGGACAGGCCGCCCGCCTTCCAGTGACCGACAAGGGCGGTCACATGCTTGCCTTTTAGGCTGCGCGCATCAGGCAGGCGATACCCGAGCGCCAACAAATCGTCAGCCATGGCCAACAAGCCCCGCTGCCTCAGCGCACGGGTGCCGAAACTCCCTTCACCCGAGCGGGTGCAGAGGGTTTTCAGGCTAAAGCTCAAGTCGTCCATGGTTCATGTCTTTCGGTAAGTTTTATTGACCAGCCATGAGGCCGCGTGCGGCGTTCAAGGCCCTTGCCGAGGCAAGGAAAAGGCCGGATACTCCCTGTTGTTATCTCCGTTTCTACGGTCGATTAGTCTCCCTGTCGTGTCGCCCGATGATGGGCCGTTGTGTCATGCGGTCGTGCATCGTTGCGTCCTCTCTATGGGTTGCCTAGCTTGGCTCCCCCGTGTCGTGCCCGTGGGGCCGTACATGCGGGCGGGGGTTGGGTGGTGCGCCCTCTGGCGCGTCGGTGTCAGCAGTCATTGAGGTTGTCCTTCCGGTTAAAAGGGGCAGCTCTGGCCCGTGGGGTTGTGGCTTAGATGTTTCGTGCCTGTGCACAGACGAGGTTCGGCTGAACCTCGTCACACCCTTATGTACCCATCCCTCATCCGTTGACTGACATGTGGCGACGGCCTGCCCAAAGGGGCGCAAGCGGTAGCGGCGCGCCCTGTCACTACCTGCGATGCGGTAGTGACAGGGCTAGGGCGTGCCCTGCCCGTGTGTCGGCCGTGCAACGGCCGAATGGGAGGTTGCCCTCCCAAACCCTCCCGTGGATCGCTTAGGGCCTAAAGGGCGCCCAGCGACCCAGCAGGGGACTTGCAACCCCCGCACCCCTGCCCTTGCGGCTCTAAAGGCCGCAGCGGGATTGCATCCCGCGCCTTGCGGATACCCGCACGGGGTTCCCCGGCGCTTGCCCCGTGTCGATGCTCCAAGCCTTTGGCCGGGCCGCGTGTCCCGGCCATTCGCTACGCGACCGGCTTTCCCGCATAGACCCGGTGCCCCGCGCGCCGGTGACATGCTGCGTGGCGACTGGATGCCCTCCGGGCACGGTCAGGCCTTTAGACCTGACCTTAACCAGTCTTGGCCGCCACGCCGCACGTCAACCCCGAGCTACCGAAGGAGCAAACTTGCTTGTCAGTGTAATGAGAAAAGGCGGCGCCCACGGCCGCTGATAGGTAGAGGGGCAAGCCCCTGCTCCGGTCTAGATCCAGAAACAGGGGCTTCTCCGCATAATTGACGCATCATCCCACTGACTGCGCCGCCTATCGGAGCCGGATTCGGGCAACACACTGAAACCCTAACCCGTGACCTTACAAGAGGATAGCTACCCCTTTCAGGTGAAGGCGTCAATCGAGCCAAAGGTAAAAAATCTCATTTCGGCACGAAATGGTCATTTTTTCTTAAGGTGCGCTCTTTTTCGGGATTTATACGTGGATTTTTATTCACAAATGCGAAGATAAAAAACGAGGCGGATCCGATAACCCCCCTTCATCATTCCTCATCCCACATCCCCTAAATCCCCTTCGCCCTTATCCTTGCTTCTCCCCCCCTAAAATTGTCAATACTTAAAACCCGCTTACGGATAGGTTTTTTACTTAGGAAGGCTAATCGCGCTCCATTTCGCTGAAATCAGAGTATCAGGGGGAATTTTTTCCAACCGAAATGCGCGGAATCTCGCGTGCCATAAGGCGAAAACGAAAAAAGGCACCACTTCAACAGCGATGCCTTCCGGTTTCCTACCCATCAGAATCCTATCACCCCCACCCATCGGAGGAAAGCACCCCTTGACCCCTACGGCTGGCGGCCGGTTGGCGCCCTGCCCGTGCGTCAGTAGCTCAAAGGCAGAGTGTCCGGTTTCCTACCCGGAAGATGCGGGCTCGAAACCCGTCTGGCGCTCCACATAGTGGCCCTGCCGTCGCACTTGCCATTGTAACCGACCGCGCCGAGGCGCAAGGGGATACTTGGCTTTGGAGTAGCCCACCCTTGGGGTGCTAGGCCGCAATAGAAGCTTCCCCTGCAGGGGATCCAGTGAATGCCCTGCAGAAGCTCACCGCAGAGCGGTGGTGTCCTGTTGCGGATCTAGGAAGGGTACATGGTGCCTGCACGAGCTGGCACCTACATAGGTATAAAGGGGGGAGTGTTCAGGGTAACAGTACCCCAGAAAAAACTTGCCCCGGCGGTGTGCAGAGCAGTGACCAGCCGGGGGATACATGATCTATATGGCACAGGGCATTACCTATTACAAGGATAATCCCTGACATAATGCCCTAACCTATTACCCAAGTAATGCAGACACCATGCCCCTGAGTGACATTCTATCTACTGATCGGTTCGCTACCTACCTAGGGTGGGCACAAGGTAACGTGGCCCTAGGTGAGCGCCTCTACAGCTACAACGTCCAGCTATCAGCCGACCTGTATGCTGCCCTCCACATGCTGGAGGTGGCATTGCGCAACAGGGTGGACGTGGCCTTGACCCAAGCCCATGGTGCTGGGTGGCTCTACGACCATGCGGTGATGGCCGAGGCCTACCAGCAAGGGTGTGTCAACAGTGCCCAACAGATCCTCCTCCGTGACGGTAAGGCCGCGACCCACAGCCAGATGGTGGCGGAACTGAACTTTGGGTTCTGGACGTCCGTGTTCGGCCGTTCGTCCAATCACCTCTGGGGCACCCTGCGGCCGATTTTCCAGACCCAAGGCCTCAAGCGTGCGACCGTGGCCCAAAAGCTCCGTGACCTGCGTAAGCTGCGAAACCGCACCGCCCACTATGAGCCGATTCTGGCGCAACCGATCGCTGCGCTTCATCAAGACATTCTGGATCTCACCGCGTGGCTGTCCGTAGACGCCGCCGCATGGATCACCGCGCACGCGACGGTCAACTATCCGATTACGCCCATCATCGTGCGCAACCCGCAAACGGGCGTGTCAATTTTCGACCAGGCGCTCATGGCGCATTTGCCGGTCTAGCGTGCCCGGCCGCCCATAACGAGGCCCAAAAACCTGATTTTCATAAATAGACATGTGATCAAAAAACAGAGGAGTTTCACATGTTAATTCAAATCGAACATTTCGGACTGCCATTCGCGGATAACCAGTATGCAAAGCTGGTCTTTACAGGGATGCGATATCATTACGTGATCGTCTATTAACGAGACGAGCAGGGCTATCAACATTGGTAGCCCTGTCTTTTTTTGCCCCGGAGGCTGCCCGCTCACGGGCCGCAATCATCTTGCGCTGACGTTCCAGCTCGCGTTCTTCCTTAAGCCACGTAAGGAATGCCCGGCGCCCGGCATCCATGGAAACATGGTCGCAAAGCGCGGCCTTGAAATTGAAATTCGAGGGAATGCCTCGGGCAAGGCCCTTGGCCTGCCGGTTACACCGTAGGCGCTCAATCGGCGCTTTGCGGCTGCGCTTTCCTTCGTTCAGGTGCAGGTCGTTGAAGGTGCCGCCCATGCCCTGCTGGACATAGAGGATCTTGCCTATTGGCCCTCCGGCCCTGACGCCGTTGAACGAGTAGGATTCCTGCCAATCCGGCTTGCTGATCTTGAACTGGAGCTTGCCCATGTTTCCCGCCTTGCCGAACACGGTTTCGAGCGTGGCGCGGATCTGCTTATTGGTCTGCCGTTCCGGCAGGATCATCAGGGCGTGAAAATGGAGGTTGGCAATGCCACGCTTGCGCTTTTCGCCCCATCTGCGGGTTGAGACAGTCTGAAAGTACACCAACCGTTGCCACTCAACGCCCTTGTCGTGAAAGCGGCGGTTGAAGAACCTTTTGATGTTCCCATCTTCCGCTGCCATTTCGATCAGGCTCGTTTCGATACGGCCGTCCACGAAAACTGCCCGCTCGCCATAGATTGCGATCATAGCCGCCGCGACATAGGCCTGCTTGAGAACGTCCGTCTGCTTTTTCCAGACCGTTGTTTGCAGGTCATCGAGGCTACAAGAGGTAGCGATGATATTCCGAAACGCTTTCCACTGATCCGGGTTTATCTGTCTCTCCGTAGGTGAGCAGGAGGTTGGGTGCTACTAAAAGGAAGAACAAATATAGATATCCGGCCGAAAGCCTTGAAACGCAAGGCCCTCAGGGTGTTCTCATCCCCTGATCCCGCTCAAAAAAGGGCCTGCTGGCAAACCGTGAACAAAGATCGCTCATCGCGAGAACAGAACTAAGGGGCTTTGCCCCTCGCGCAGGCAAGGGGGCGGTTCCCGAGGCTCCGCGCTGCGCTTGTGCGCCCGCCGCCTGAAACCCTTGCCCTTGCTACCCCTAGACCTCGCCGGTCAGGCAGGGTTGCAGGAGGATTCCTGCACCTGCTTTTTACTGGCCTTCGGCCCCTTTCTGCCGGTCATGGGCGAGAAGCGCTTAAACAAAACGCTTGAAACTTTACCAACTAGTTAGTAAAGTAATGGCAGCTTTCTAAAAATCGAAATGGCGAAAAAATGACCTCTACTCACTCGAATAGATGGGTTTTGCTCATGACCGTTGGCGCCGGTCTGCTGCTTATCACCCTTGATAACTCGGTACTCTATACCGCTCTTCCGACGCTAACACGCGAACTTCACGCGACTGCCACTCAGGGGCTTTGGATAATCAATGCCTACCCACTTGTAATGGCGGGCCTTCTGCTGGGCGCAGGCACTCTTGGTGACCGGATTGGTCATCGTCGCATGTTCCTTGTCGGCCTTGCTCTATTTGGCCTCGCCTCAACGATAGCGGCATTCGCTCCGACTGCGGAGGTTCTTATCGGAGCGCGAGCTTTCTTGGCCGTAGGCGCCTCTGCCATGATGCCTGCCACCCTCGCACTCATCCGAGTGACATTCGAAGATGAACGTGAGCGCAATATCGCTATCGCAATATGGGGTTCGTTGTCGGTCGTAGGCGCGGCCCTTGGCCCAATTGTTGGCGGCTTCCTGCTTGGTCACTTCTGGTGGGGTTCCGTGTTCCTCATCAACGTGCCAGTCGTAGTGATAGCCTTTGCGGCAACTCTAATCGTTGCTCCAAAGGTGGCAGGCGACCCTACTACACCGTGGGACATTGTATCCTCGCTTCAGGCGCTGGTAGCCCTGTCCGCGCTTGTAATCGCGATCAAGGAGATGGCGCACGCGGGCAGCTCATGGGTTATGCCTATCGTGGCATTTGGCATTGCGGTCATTGCATCGATTGTCTTCGTTCGTCGTCAACTCCGTATGACGTTCCCGCTGCTGGATTTTTCTATCTTCCGCAACAACGCATTCCTGTCTGGAACTCTTGCTGCCGCCTTCTCGCTATTTGCCATTGGGGGTGTCGAGCTTGCCACCACGCAACGCTTCCAAATGGTAGCAGACTTTACCCCGCTTCAAGCAGGCCTACTGGTATCGGTGGCCGCGCTTGGCTCACTACCTACTGCCATTCTCGGCGGTGCTTTCCTGCATGTGATCGGACTACGGTTTCTGATCGCAGGAGGAATGGCTGTCGGATCTCTGTCAATTCTGGTTGCAACCTACGGCATCAGCCACGGCTTCGGTTGGCTTATCCTTGGTCTAGCGTTGATGGGAGCGGGTGTTGGCGGATGTATGTCGGTTGCCTCAACGGCAATCATGGGCAATGCACCGGTTCATCGTGCAGGCATGGCTTCCTCGGTCGAAGAGGTCTCCTACGAGTTTGGCAGCCTGTTTGCAGTGACGATCCTCGGCAGCCTTTTGGCCTACTTGTACACGATCAATGTTGTCTTGCCGGAGGATGCGTCCGCTCTTGCGCGCGACAGCATGGCAGCGGCGATTGAGATCGCCGGGGCAGAGGGTGAGAGCCTGCGGGCGGCAGCCAACATGGCATTCGATAGCGCCTATACCACCGTTATGTATGTAGCCGCTGGCGTGCTTGCCTTGGGATCGTTAGTAACCGCCTTACTGCTCCGAGCCTATGGCCCCGGTTCGGAATCATCCTCCTATCAAACGGGGCACTAGGATAACCAATGGTGAGATCGAGCAAACGAGATGAAGTTCTCGAAGCCATTGTAACGATCATCGAGCGTGACGGGTTAACTCCCGTCACGCTCGATGCGGTTGCAGTCGAAACTGGCATGACAAGAGCGGGGCTTCTCTATCATTTTCCGTCACGCGAGGCATTGATCCAAGCCACCCATGAACACCTTACAGGCATGTGGGAAAAAGAGCTTGTGGCAAGTGCGGGAAAGTCCGCAGACGCTGCTACCGAAGCCGAACGCCATGCAGCCTACATCAACGTATGCGCCAAGGCCGCTCGGCGGGTCGAACTTCTTCTCATGCTTGAGAATGCTGATAATAAAGCACTTGGCGACCTCTGGCAGCACATCATTGATCGATGGGCGCCGCCCGCTCCAAATATCGAAGATGCGGCCGGGATCGATAAATTCATTGCACGCCTTGCCGCAGACGGGCTTTGGGTTCACGAGGCCCTTTCAGCCCGGCCTTTGCCAACGGCTTTGCGCAAGCAAATCATTCTCCGTCTGAACGAGCTGTTACAGAACGACGACAGTAAGCAAGTTTGATGCATAAGTTATGACTTTTGCATCAAAACTAACCAACTGGTGAGATTTCGCTTTTTTGATGCAAAATTCTGATGCACTATGGAGGCATGATTTACGGATATGCCCGCGTCTCGACCGAAGCCCAAGAGCTGCGTTCCCAACTCGCCCAGCTCAAGGCCGCCGGGTGCGAGAAAATATTTCAGGAGAAGGAGAGCCGGATGCGAGAAGACCGCCCCCAGCTCGAAAAGCTCCTCAAGAGCCTCAAGGCCGACGATGTTCTGATCGTGGTGGCGACCGACCGCCTAGGCGGTGGCCCTCGCCTCCTCCTGAATATTCTCGATGCCATCCGCAAAAGCGGCGCCGGGTTCAAGTCCTTGGCCGAACCACATATCGACACCACGGCCTCGCCCGAGCTTGCCGAAATGGTGTTCTTCTGGGTCGGCTGGGCCGCCCGCTGGGAGTGGCAGCGCATCCGCGCTCGGACGTCCACCGGTCGCGCCGAAGCGACTGCACGCGGCGTTAAATTCGGCCGTAAGACCAAGCTCACCGATCACCAGAAGCGGGAAGCCCTCGCCCGCCTTGCCACAGGCGATGAGACGCAGCGCGCTATCGCCCGCAGCTACAACGTCAGCCAGAGCACCATTGCGAGGCTCCGACCATGACCCCCGTTTACCTCACCCACGTTGATCCCGGCCGGAACATGGCGCGCTTCTACACCATGAGCGTACAACCGACGTTATTCGGCGAGTGTTCGGTGGTACGCGAGTGGGGGCGCATCGGCACGGGCGGGCAGGTGAGGGAAACCCATCACACCACCCCGCAGGAAGCGCAGGCCTTTGCCGAGGAGATTCTCCGGCAGAAACTCCGCAAGGGTTATCAATTGATTTGATGTTGCAGGGGCTTACCCCTGCGAACTCTAACTTTAACGCTAATGTTAACGTCAGATTTAAAGTTAGTGCGAACGTCAAAGTTAATGCTTATTTTAACATTGCGGCTTACGATTCGTTCGTAAATCAAGGAGCGGCTATGTTCACCATCACCTTTGCGAACCCGAAAGGCGGTTCGGGGAAAACCACTTCGGCCATGCTATTGGCCGAGCAGATCCGTGCCGCTGGCGCGACGGTCGCCATTCTGGATTGCGACCCTAACCAGAACATCGTGCAGTGGGACGCCCAACGTGCGGAGCAGGGGAGGGCATCGCCCTTCATCGTGCGCCCCGTGCCCACCGAAGCGCAGTTTCTCGACACCGTGGAGGACATCCGTGGCAAGGCCGATTACTTGATTATCGACCTTGAAGGTACGGCCTCGAACCTCGTCACCTATGCCATCAGTCGCTCCGACCTGGTGCTGATCCCGTTTGAGCCAACTCCCATGGAAGCCCGGCAGGCAGCCCGCGCCGTGCAGCTCGTGCAAAACACCGGCCGGATGATGAACAAGGCCGTAGCCCACGCCCTGCTGTTCACCAAGGTCAACGCGGCTATCCAGACCAATGACGAAAAGGACGTGCGCAAGGAAACCCAAGCGAACGACATTCCCGTGTTGCGGGCCGCGATTGTGCGCCGTGCCGCCTTCACCCGCATTTTCCGCGAGGGTTATCTCCTGAGTGAGCTGTTGGAACAGGCCCGCGAAGAGGTCAAGGCCAGCACAGCGTCAGCACAGGAGCGTGTTCTTAAGCCGCTGGAAGCGGCCATTCAGAACGCCCGCGAATACACCCAAGAAGTCGTCAACCACCTGCCGCAACAGAAAGCCGCCGCATGAGCTACGGATTTGGAGAAAAAACAACCGGCGCCGTTCAGTTGCCACAACAGTCCCGCGAGGCCGTCCCAGCCAAGCCTTCCATGAACCACATCTTGCAGGCAGGCGCCGAACTGGGGTTTGTCTCGCGGGAGACCGCGACCCGTCGCAAGCCGGGGCCGCGCCGTGTCGAAGCACAGGACAAAATCACCGTGACCGGCCCAAAGCGGGTGATCGACCAGCTCAAGGCCTACTGCGATGCCAAAGGCGGAATGTCGTACTGCGAGGCCATTGCCGAGCTGCTGGATGCCAGAAAGTAGTGCTGAAAATTCATGCAGGCCGGTAGGTTATTCCCCCTAAATCAGCTAGCGTTTCGCTC